>CAJTVO010000001.1 GCA_910579485.1 uncultured Oscillospiraceae bacterium
CGGCTGAAGCCTTGGTGGCGGGTCAGAGGTAGGCCTGCTCCATGGAAACCGCCTCCGGGCGGTTTCCATCGCTCCCGTGGCCTGCGGGCTATAAGCAGCCGGAGGCGTATACATTACAAAACACCTTAACCTGGCCAGCTGCAGCAGCCGGGCATGTAATACAATTGAACAAAACAGCGGTTGTTGTTGCAAAACCATTCAGGCCGGAAGCTGAGTCCCCCCTTCTTCAGAGGAACAGCTTCCGGCCTGATGTATCAAAGATGTTTCGCAACAAAACCTTTTTTATTTTGTTCAATTGTACCTATACCAATTTCCGCCCCTTCCCCCCGGGCCTGGAGCGTCTACCGGCACGGGCATGTCCGTGCCTGCAAGGCTTCCTCCTTTCTACATTCTATATTTTTTCAGATTATACCATACCCGTTACAAATTCACAAGCTCCAACAGCGCCGCCGCCAGCGCGCCAAACCGCCTGCCAACCCCAAGCACCCACCGGGCCACCGCCCAGGCCACCCCCCAAGCCATCCCAATTTTTCCAAAATTCGCATTTCGCCGCCCAGTGTCCAAAAATCTGCCAATTCCGCGCTTCATACACCATATAGGCCCTCCAAGCGCCAAAAACCGCGCCTTATCCTTCATAACCTCCCCCCTGCCTTCCGCCGCCGTTTGAAATTTCTGTGCAAATTTCAAAATAAAGGTTTGAAAAACGGAAAATTTTTTGTATAATGTAGAAGTAGACTGCCTGGCAGACCTGGTGCGCCAGGCAGCTCCAGCCAAAAAAAGGAAGGAAAGGTGAGCAAATGAAAGAAAAGAACAGATTCCTGGCACTGCTGCTTGCGATGGTCATGGCCCTCGGGCTGATGATCCCCGCGGCGGCAGCGGAGAACCCCGCTCCGGCGGAGGACAACTCCGGAAAGATCGTGATCCTGCACACCAACGACGTCCACTGCGGTATCGACCAAGTCACGAAGGACGACGCCATCACCGGCATCGGCTACGCCGGTGTCGCCGCTTACAAGGCGGAGATGGAGGCGGCGTACGGCGCCTCCAGCGTCACCCTGGTTGACGCTGGAGATGCCATCCAGGGCGGCCCCATCGGCACCCTGACCAAGGGCTCCGCCATCGTGGAGATCATGAACAAGACGGGCTACGATCTGGCGATCCCCGGCAACCATGAGTTCGACTATGGCATGGACAACTTCCTGTCCCTGGCCACCGAGAAGGCGGAGTATTCCTACATCTGCTCCAACTTCACCGACCTGGACGGCAAGGCCGTCTTCGAGCCCTACAAGATGCTGACCTACGGCGATGTGAAGGTCGCCTACGTGGGCATCGACACCCCCGAGACCTTTGTCAAGTCCACCCCGACCTACTTCCAGAACGACAAGGGCGAGTACATCTACAGCTTCCAGCAGGGCAACGACGGCAAGGACCTCTACGCCGCCGTCCAGAAGGCCGTTGACGCCGCCAAGGCTGAGGGCGCGGACTACGTGGTCGCCCTGGGCCACCTGGGCGACGCCGGTTCCACCGAGGTCTGGAAGGCCCAGACCGTCATCGCCAATACCGCCGGCATTGACGCCTTCATCGATGGCCACTCCCATGAGCAGATCGAGAAGACCGTGCCCAACAAGGACGGCGAGAACGTGGTGTGGGCCCAGACCGGCACCAAGCTGGCCGCCATCGGAAAGCTGGTCATCGACACCAAGACCGGCGAGATCACCAACGAGCTGGTCACCGGCTATGACAAGCAGGACGAGGCCGTGGCCGCTTTCGTGAAGGAGAAGAACGACGCTTTCGAGGCCGAGCTGAAGAAGGTCGTCGCCAAATCCGAGGTCGAGCTGACCACCAAGGATGCCGAGGGCAACCGCCTGGTCCGCAGCGGCGAGACCAACCTGGGTGACCTGTGCGCCGACGCCTACCGCGTGATGCTGGGTGCCGACGTGGCCTTTGTCAACGGCGGCGGCGTCCGCGCTGACATCGCCGCGGGCGATATCACCTATGAGGACATCATCAACGTCCATCCCTTCGGCAACGAGGCCTGCCTGGTGGAGACCAACGGCCAGAAGATCCTGGACGCTCTGGAGTTCAGCGCCAGCAAGTACCCCGATGAGAACGGCGGCTTCCTCCAGGTTTCCGGCCTGACCTATACCATCAATGCCGGAACGCCCTCCTCCGTCACCACCAATGACGAGAACGAGTTTACCGGCGTGACCGGCGACTACCGCGTCACCGATGTCATGGTCGGCGAGGAGCCTCTGGATGTGAACAAGACCTACACCCTGGCTTCTCACAACTACATGCTCAAGAGCGGCGGCGACGGCTTTGTGATGTTCAAGACCGACAAGCTGCTCAAGGACAGCGTGATGATCGACAACGCCGTCCTCATCAACTACATCGTAGACGAGCTGGGCGGCAATGTCACCGCCGGGCAGTACGGCGAGCCCGCCGGCCGCATCAAGATCGTGGCCGCACCCGCTGTCGAGCAGCCCGAAGAGCCCGCCCCCGAGGAGAAGCCTGAGGAACCCGCTCCCGCCGAGCCCGCCCCTGAGGTGAAGCCTGAGGAGCCCGCTCCTGCCGAGCCTGCTCCCGAAGAGAAGCCCGCCGGTTCCGCCAACACCTACGAGGTCGTCAAGGGCGACTGCCTGTGGAACATCGCCCAGAAGTTCTACGGCACCGGTGCTGAGTGGACCATCATTTACGAGGCCAACAAGGACACCATCAAGAACCCCGACCAGATCTGGGCCGGCCAGATCCTGGTGATCCCCGCCAAGTAAAAAACATTGACCAGCAAATAGAGGGACTGCAAATTGCAGTCCCTCTATTTGCGTCTCCGGTCACTATTTCTTATACCCATGGGGCAGCTGCTCCAGCCGTTCCCTCTCCCTGCCCAGGTCCGCATGCAGCAGATACGCCAAAACGATCCCCAGCGGGATCTCCGCGAACCAGATAGCCCGTCCCATAAACCGGCCGCACAGGAGGGCAGACATCACGCCGCCCGCCGCGAACGCGCCCAGCATCCCCAGGTGGGCCCCCAGCCTCCGGGCGCAGGCGGCGTCCCCTCCCCTGCCGGACGCCAGCCCGTACAGGGATATCCCCACCTGCCGGATATGGTTCGTGCAGAAGGTGGTCGCCATCGGGATGCCCTGGGCCTGCCGGAAGGTGTTGTACTGCATGGAGCACATGAAGTTGACCAAAACCTGAGTGATCTGGACCGGCGCGGTCTCCGGCAAAGCGCCCAGGAACAGCACCGCCAGCATCTCGAACAGCACCAGCGCCGTCTCCCACCGGATCAGGCGGCGCTTCCCCATCCCGCGCGCGGCGGCCTCGGACACGAAGGCGCCCAGGCAGTAGGCCGTGATAGGGATCAGAAGGTATCCCGCGCGGTCCCACTCTCCCCTGCTCAGCGCCATAGACAGCAGCACGACGTTCCCGCTCTGGGCGTTGCAGAACACGCCGCCCCGGATTGCGTAGGTGAACGCGCCGAAATATCCTCCCGCCAGCATCATCAGGGCGTATACCGGCCATTTCTCACACGTCAGATAATCACTGGCGTTTCCGCTCTCAGCTCTCATGATCGCCATTTCCGCCTCTGTGCCCTCATTGGGGCCGCGTCTCCTTTGTCCGCACCACGCACCGGTTCAAGGTGCAGTCCTTGGTATATCCGTCGTCTACATACTGCCGGTAACACGTCCCCGTCCCCAGCAGCTCCACGTCCATGAGATCCAGCTCCGCCGTATTGGCGGCGGCCTTCCCCACCGGAACCAGCTTCCCCTGGCGGATGTAGAACACCACCTGATCCAGGGGCGCCATGACTGTCCGCTCCCCCGCGCCCACTTCCATGCAGGTAAACTCCCCTCCAGCGTATCGGACCTCCGTCATCCGCTCCGGCAGGTAGACGATGCGCCCCTTGACGCCCTTCTCCAGGACCGGCGCGATCATGACGCTCTCCCCTACCAGCAGCTGGTCCTCGATGGACCGCGCCTTCTCATCCTCCGGGTAATCGAAGGCCAGGGGCCGGATCATCATATCCCGCTCCAGCGCAGCCTTCATGAACTCGGAGTACAGATAGGGCAGCAGCCGGTAGCGCAGGGTGACGATCCCCTTAAAGTCCTCCGGGTTCCGGAACCGGTAACACTCCTGATTCCTCGTAAAGAGGGCGGTATGGTTGCGCATCAGCGGCGTAAAGACGGATACCGCCAGCCACCGCAGCAGCAGCTCCCTGGTGCAGTTTCCTCCAAATCCCCCGGTATCCGCGCCGCTGAACAAAAAGCCGCACATATGGAGGCTGGGCATGTGGTACACGTTCTGCCGCAGCATCTCCCAGGTGGAGGCGTTGTCCCCCGTCCAGATGCCGCCGTACCGGTGGGCGCCGATGTAGGACGCCCGTGAGAACAGCAGATACCGCTGATCCAGCAGCCTGTTCAGCCCCTCGCCGGAGGCCCGGGTCATCATGGCCCCGAAGAGGTTGTGGACCTCGTAGTTGCTCTTCTCCCTGCCGTCGTCCAGCCGGTGGAAGAAATCCTTGAAGTCCGCAATATGCCGCTCCGGCTGATCCGGATCGCCGTGCTCCACATCGGGCTCCGTACCCTTGGCCCGGTACTCCGAGGAGAAGATGGCGGGCTCGTTCATGTCGTTCCAGAAGCCCTCCAGCCCTCTGTCGGTGTAGAACTTGTATTGATCCCCGAACCACCGCCGGACCTCCTCCCGCAGGAAGTCCGGGAAATGGGTCATCCCCGGCCAGACCTCCGCCTTGTAGCAGGTCCCCTCGTGGTTGATGCAGAAGTATCCCTTTTCTGCGCCCTCGTCATAGACCGGGTTCCCCGGCTCGATCTTGATGCCCGCGTCCACAATGGGCACCAGATGGATGCCCTGCTCCTTCATCCGGGCCGCGTACCCCGCCATGTCCGGAAAGCGCCGCTTATTGACGGTGAAGTCGATGTACCGGTCCATGTAGTCGATGTCCATGCAGATGTAGTCCAGGGGGATGCCCAGCGCCTGATGCCGGGAGGCCACCCGGGAGATATCCCGCTCCGTCCGATACCCCCACCGGCTCTGCCCATACCCGAAGGCCCACAGCGGCGGCAGGAAGCTCTGCCCGATGGCCCCCAAAAACTCCCGGACCACCTCGTAGGCGCTCCCCCCTTCCACGATATACAGCCGCAGGTCGGCGGATTCGCAGATCACGGAGAGCACGCCGGTCCCCTTGGAGTCCATATCGAACGTCACCTTGGCCGGCGTGTCGAAAAACGCCCCGAAGGCCTCCTCCCCATCCACCACGAAGAAGTTGTGGGCCCCGTACATAGAGGGCATGTCGTCCTTGTGGTGGGGATCGTCGTAATTGAAGCTGATATACCGGTACCCCCGCTTATTGATCCCCCGCATGGTCTCCCCCAGGCCGTAGATCACATCGTCCGCCCCCAGAGGGCAGCTGAAGATCTGAGGCTGTCCCTTCTTCCTATAAAACCGCCGGAGGGCCTCATGGCCGCTGACCGGGATATCCTGGACCACCGCGAAGGTCTCCACCGGCGTCCCATAGGTAAAGCGCGTTATCATCGTCTGTCTCCTCCCTCTTCTCTCATTTGATCACCACGTTCTCCGGGCCCAGCACCTCCCTGAGCTCGTCCACCAAAGCCTTGCCCAGCAGGCACCGGGTCCCCATCCGCTTGCCGGACGACGTGAAAAAGATCCTGGCCGGCGTGCCGCCGGGGAACATGGCGAAGACCCGGTTGATATGGGTCATCACCGGCGCGTCCGGCCCGGAGACCCGGAGCCACAGCGTTTCCCCGTCCAGCACCTGTACGCCCACAGCGGGCTTAGGAGGCACTTCCGCAGCCGGAGCCTCTGCGCCGCCGCCCCGGAGGGCGTAGACCTCGTCGCACATCAGCTGGGGCGGCTTCTCGTCCCGGACGGACAGCTTCCCCCGGACCAGCACCACGCTGTCCGGACTGAGCAGCCGTCCGAACCGCTCCAGCGTCTTGGAGAAGCACAGCATCTCGATGGACCCGGTATCGTCCTCGATAGTCGCGTAAGCCATCAAACTGCCGTTCCTCGTGGTTCGGGTGCGGTAGGCCGTGACGATGCCCACGATGGACACCGTCTGCCCGTCCTGATAGACAGTGGGTCCTCCCTCCTGGGCAAAGTCCTCCCCCACCGAGCCGATATGGACCGCTCCCGCCTTCCGCGCCGTATCCCTGAAGGCGTTGATGGGATGTCCGGAGAGGTACAGTCCCGTGACCTCCCGCTCCTGCCGCATCCGCTCGTCCAGGGCGTACTCCGGGATATCCGGCAGATGGACGTCCGCCGCGGACTGCTGCCGGGACGGCGTGGAGAGCCCGAAGAAGTCCAGCTGTCCCTCCACGTTCTGCCTCCGGCTGCCGCCGATGGAGTCCAGCAGCTTGTCGCTGACGGCGATCAGCTGGCTGCGGTAGGCCCCGAAGCTGTCGAAGGCCCCCGCCCGGATGAGGTTCTCTACCGCCCTCTTGTTGATGTCCGCGCCGTACATCCGCTGGCAGAAGTCCTGGAAGCCGGTAAAGTTCCCGTTGGCGGCCCGTTCCTTCACCACGCCCTGGATGAACCCGCGCCCGATGTTCTTGATGGCCACCAGCCCGAACCGGATGCCCTCCTCCTCCACGGTGAAGCGGTCATAGGAGCGGTTCACGTCCGGCGGCAGCAGGACGATGCCCATGTCCCGGCACTCGTTGATATAGTCGGCCACCTTCTCCGTCCAGTCGAGCACCGACGTCAGCAGGGCCGCCATATACTCCTTGGGATAGTGGAGCTTGAACCACGCCGTCTGATAGGCCACCACCGCGTAGCACACCGCGTGGGCCTTGTTGAAGGCATAGTTGGCAAAATCGTAAATTTCATCATAGATGGCCTGAGCGATATCCTCCGGGATACCGTTGGCCACGCATCCGGCGATCTGCCGCGACTGGTCCCCGTGGAGGAAGGCCTCCTTCTCCCTGGCGATATCCTTGGCCTTCTTCTTGCTCATGGCCCGCCGCACCATGTCGGCCTGCCCCAGGGAGTAGCCCGCCAGCTGCTGGAAGATCTGCATGACCTGCTCCTGATAGACGATGCACCCGTATGTGATGGACAGGATGGGTTCCAGCGCCGGGTGCTTGTAGGCCACCAGCTTCGGATCGTGCTTGCAGGCGATGAACCTGGGAATAGATTCCATAGGCCCCGGCCGGTACAGCGCCACGATAGCCGTCAGGTCCTCCACGGACTGGGGCTTCAGTCCCACGCATACCCCCGTCATCCCGGAGGACTCCATCTGGAACACGCCGCTGGTCTTCCCCTGGGTGAGCATGTCGTATACCGCCTGATCATCCTCCGGCACGTCCGACAGCTTGAAATCCGGCTTTTCCTTCCGGACCATCTCCACCGCGTCGTCCAGCACCGTCAGGTTCCGCAGGCCCAAAAAGTCCATTTTAAGGAGCCCCAACTCCTCCAGGGTCACCATGGTATACTGGCAGACGATGGTCTCGTCGTTCTTCGCCAGGGGCACATAGGTATACACCGGGTCCTTGGTGATGACCACCCCGGCGGCGTGGGTGGAGGCATGGCGTGGCATCCCCTCCAGGGCCTTGGCGGTGTCGATAAGTTTTTTGACCTTTTCGTCCCCGTCGTACATATCCTTCAGGGCCTTGCTGAGCCGCAGGGCGTCGTCCAGGGTGATGTGCAGCGCCCCCGGCCCGCTGGGAACCTGCTTGGCTACCAGGTCCACCTCGGCGTAGGACATGTTCAGCACCCGCCCCACGTCCCGGATGGCGGCCCGGGCGGCCATGGTCCCGAAGGTGACGATCTGGGCCACCCGGTCGTCTCCATACTTCCGGCGGACGTAATCCACCACCTCGTCCCGGCGGGTATCACCGAAATCCATGTCGATATCCGGCATACTGACCCGCTCCGGGTTCAAAAACCGCTCAAAGTACAGCCCGTACTTCATAGGCTCTACGTCGGTGATATCCAGGCAGTAGGACACCATGCTCCCCGCGGCGGAGCCGCGCCCCGGTCCCACGGGGATGCCCGCGCGGCGGGCAAAGCGCACGAAGTCCGACACGATGAGGAAATAGTCCGTAAAGCCCATTTTCTCGATCATGTCCAGCTCGTAGTCCAGCTGCCGGTGGTACTCCGGATGCTCCCCCCGGTATTTCTCCGCAAAGCCCTCCTCGCACAGCTTCCGGATGCAGCTCTGGGAGGTCTCCCCTTCCGGCACCCGAAATTCCGGCAGATGGTACTTCCCAAAGGTAAACTCAAGGTTGCACATCTCCGCGATCCGCCCGGTGTTTTCGACGGCCCCGGGGTACTTGCTGAACAGTTTCTCCATTTCCTCCGTGGAGCGCACGTAGAAGTTTCGCGGCTCGTACCGCATCCGCTTCTCATCCTCCACCAGCTTCCCGGTCTGGATGCACAAAAGCACGTCGTGGGCCTCTGCGTCCTCGGGGGCCAGGTAGTGGCAGTCGTTTGTACACACCAGCGGGATGCCGGTCTCCTCATGGATACGCAGCAGCCCCTGATTGACAACGGCCTGGTTCCGGATGCCGTGGTCCTGGAGCTCCAGGTAGAACCCATCCTCCCCGAAGAGTTCCCGCATCTCCAGAGCGTAGGCCTTGGCGCTCTCGTACTCTCCGTTGACCAGCCGCTTGGGGATCTCCCCCGCCAGGCAGGCGGACAGGGCGATAAGGCCCCCGCAGTGCTCCCGCAGCAGCTCCATGTCGATACGTGGCTTGATGTAGAATCCCTCCACGAATCCCATGCTGACCATGTAGCTGAGGTTCCTGTACCCCTCCTCGTTCCGGCACAGCAGGACCAGGTGGCGGCTCTCGGCGTCCAGCTCGTGGACCCGGTCGGAGCGTTTTCTGTCCTTTGGAGCCACATAGACCTCGCAGCCAATGATGGGCTTGATCCCCTCGGCCTTACAGGCCCGGTAGAAGTCGATGGCCCCGTACATCACGCCGTGGTCCGTAACCGCCACGGCGGTCTGGCCCAGGGCCTTGACCCTTTTTGCCAGACCGTTGATCTTGCAGAATCCGTCCAGGAGGCTGTACTCCGTATGGACGTGGAGGTGGACAAAAGACATGGTGCCTCCTTTTCTAATCGCCCCGAAAGGGCGGTCATGGTGATAGTTTTTTACCGGCTATCCGCTATGCTGCTTTTCGGCGTCTATTCCGGCATACGTATCGAAAGCCCCTGCTGGCGGCTGCTCCTGAATTCCTGTATCAGACAGATATCCTTGTGATCCTTTTCCCGACCAAGTTTTTCTTTCATCATGATCATTCCATCTATTGAAACAACTGGTATCCCGTCCAACAAAACGGCCCTATCCTCCACCCAATTTTCAAATATCTCAATGGCTTCAGAAAAAACGATCCTTCTGGTCCCATCACAGAGCGTTTCTGTGGGATATCCATCCCGCTCAAGTTTGTCAGCCAGCTCAGAGGTACAGCCCAGATCGATATCCCGCGTTTTATCCTTGATCCCATGCAGCACCATGGCCGCGCCTGACGTCACCCAATATTCCTCAATATGAAACCCGGTTTCTTTCAATAAGCAGACGATCTCTTCCCTATCCAGCATGAAAGCCCTCCTTGCAAAGGCAACCCGGGTTGCCTGTTTTTGAACATATGTTTCACGTGAAACATTTTCAGAACTCTATCGTATCCCCGCAGGCCAGGTATCGCATCCGCTCCACTCGCTCCGCCAGGTACCGGAACGCCTCCTCCCCGGTGCAGTGGCAGGTGTAAAAATCCATATCATACCCCGCCAGTTCCCCGGCGATCCCCGCCAGGATATCCTCCGGCACAGACCGCTTGGTCACCGGGACCATGAGGTGGTATCCCCCGATGCAGACCTTCGGCCCGTACTCCTTCGCCCGCTCCAGAATATTCACCACACCGCAGTGCCCGCACCCCATGACCAGCAGGTTCCGTTCTCCGAAGATCATCAGATTCTGCTCATGGGCAAACCCGTCCCGGCCCTGCTCATCATACAGCGTATCGTTGGCTGTGGAGTAGAACCGGGAGGTATCCCGCACCGTAAACAGCAGCAGCTCCTCGTCGATACGATACTCGCCGTCCACCAGCACCACCTGCGGGTGGTCCATCAGCTTTCTGTCCAAGCCGACGGGGACCTTGACGAACCCCAGCGATTTGGAAAAGTGGTTCTCGAACGCCCGGCGCTGGACATATATCTTTGCCGTATGATTGACCTTCAGGAACGCCGCCAACGCCCCGCCGTGATCGAAGTGGCCGTGGGAAATGACGGCGGTATCCACCTGCCCCAGGTCGATGCCCCGTTTTTCCGCGTTCTTCAGCAGCGTGCCGTCCGGCCCCAGGTCAAAGAGGAGCTTATGGCGCTCCGTCTCAATATACAGCGACAGGCCGTGTACCGGCGTCAGATCGCAGCTGGATCGATTTTCTACCAATGCGGTGATTTTCATAGTACTGTTTTCCTCTCATATTCTGCTCAGCTCCACCAGCTTTCGCAGCCGGTGGTTCAGGCAGCTTTTGGTGACGGGCGGCTCGAACTCCTCCGCCAGCTGGCTGAGGGTCAGCTCCGGGTAGGTCTCCCGAAGGATGATGGTCTCCTTCAGCACGGCGCTCAGCTCCTCCACCCGGTCCAGCTCATACAGCCGCCGGATGGCCTCCAGCTGTTCCTGGGCGGCGTTGACCGCCTTGTCCAGATTGGCGGCCTCGCAGTTCACCTGACGGTTGACGTCGTTGCGCAGCTCCTTCTCCGCCCGGGCGGTCGCCAGCGCCGCGGCGGAGTTTGGCGCGCCGATGAAGGAGAGGAGTTCCGCGATCTGCTCGCCGCTCTTGAAGTAGGTCACCTGGCTGCCGTTCCGGGTGGTCTGCCCCGGCTGGCGGTCCATGTCGGCGAGCAGGGCCATCAGCTCCCGGCTGGCCTGGGCGTGGCTGGTCACCAGTTCCAGGTGGTAGCGCTTGCTGGGCTCCGTTACGCTTCCCCCCGCCAGGAAGGCCCCGCGAAGAAAAGCCGCCCGGCAGCACTCCTCCTCCAGCAGGCCGAAGTTGATGTGGAGCACCGGGCTCTGCCTGGCGTCAAAGCCGAAGGCGTCGATGATCCGGTGAATTTTTTCCGCATCGGTGAGCTGGAAGACGTACTTCCTCTCCCCCGCCCCCGGCAGCCGGTCGAACGCCAGACCGAACGCCCTGTCCAGCAGGACGGGCAGACGGCTGGCGAAGCTCCCGCTCTCGGTGATGACGCGGACCTCCCGGGGCGTGAAGGTGTTGCCGTAGAGCAGCGCGCCGTAGGCCTCGGCTCTGGCGCAGCAGAGGCGGTCCGATCCGGCCCGGCATAATTCGGTTTTTACATCGCTGGAAAAGGACATGGCTCCGCCTCCGTTGCTGGGAAGTTTTTTCTTAGTATACCATTTACAGGGGGGTAAATCAACGCCGTTCTGGAAATTTCCGCTGTTCATTGATCGCCGCAAAAAAATATCCCCCCACCCGGCTTGCGCGGGGAATATCCGTCCATTATAATAGGCGGCGATCGGTCAAGATTTATAAATCCCTGAGGAGGACAATTATTGATGAAGAAAAAGATACTATCCCTGCTGCTGGCGGCGGGGCTGCTTCTGGGCTTAACGGCCTGCGGCGGGAACGGCGATCAGAGCGGAGGCGACACCCTGATTTACGCCAGCGGCGATTACACCCGCATCAACCCCGCCATGGACGAGCATGGAGAGATCAACATTTTGCTCTTCAACGGCCTTACCGCCCATGATGGCGGCAACCAGGTGGTCTCCGGTCTGGCGAAGGACTGGACGTTCGATGAGGACACGTGTACCTACACCTTCCGCCTGGAGGAAAACGTCAAGTGGCACGACGGCGAGCCCTTCACTGCCGAGGACGTGAAATTTACCATCGAGGCCATCATGGACCCGGAAAACGGTTCCGAGAACGCGCCGAACTATGAGGATGTGGAGGAGATCAGCATTCTGGACGAGCACACGATCTCCTTCCGGCTTTCCGCTCCCAACGTGGCGTTTCTGGACTATATGACCATGGCCATACTGCCCAAGCATCTGCTGGAGGGCGAGGATATGCAAAGCTCCGCCTTCTTCCGCGCTCCGGTGGGCACCGGGCCCTACAAGCTGGCCGGCTGGGACGAAGGGCAGGCCATTACGCTGGAGCGGAATGCAGACTACTTCAAGGGCGCCGCCCGGATCGAGAAGATCGTCTTCAAGATCGTTCCTGATGACAACGCCAAGGCTCTGCAAATGCAGTCCGGAGAGCTGACGCTGGCCCATCTGACCCCTAAGGATACGGAGAATTTCCTGGGAAAAGAGGGGTACGATGTGTACGAGATGAAAACCTCCGACTACCGGGGCATCCTCTTCAATTTCCAGAATCCCTACTGGACGGAAAACCGGGATCTGATCCCCGCTGTGTGCTACGCCATCGACCGGCAGGCTATCCTGGACGCGGTGGTGCTGGGGCGCGGGGTGACGGCTTACGGTCCCCTCCAGCGGAACATCTACAACAATGAGGACGTGGAGCGCTACGACTACGATCCCAGCCGGGCCAGGAGCATCCTGGAGGACGCGGGGTGCGTCATGGGGGAAAACGGCTTCTATGAGCGGAACGGTCAGGAGGTAGGCTTCGTCATCAGCGTGGGCGCGGGGGATCAGGTCCGGCTGGACATGGCCCAGGCCGCCGCCCAGCAGCTGCGGGAGGTTGGCGTCAACTGCACCGTGGAGGTCCCCGCAAAGGTGGACTGGGGCGGACAGATGGCCTATCTCATCGGCTGGGGCAGTCCCTTTGACGCCGACGACCACACCTACAAGGTCTTCGGCACCGGCAAGGGAGCCAACTACTCCGGATACTCCAACCCGCTGGTGGACCAGTACCTCACCGAGGCGCGGCAGTCTGACGATCCCGCCGTCCGGAAGGAGGCCTATGCCAACTTCCAGACCGCCTTGGCGGAGGACCCCGCGTTTGCGTTTATCTGCTACGTAGACGCGGATTACGTTGCGTCCGCGGCGTTGAAGGGCATCACACCCGACACCGTCCTGGGACACCACGGGGTGGGCATCTTCTGGAACGTTACGGAGTGGACCCTGGAAGCGAACACCTGAAATATCGGAAGAGGGGCTGAACGGGTCAGCCCCTTCTTCCCCGTTTTTGAGGAATTACTGCATGTCTGATTTATTAGAGATCAAAAATCTGTCCGTATCTTTCCGGACGCCCCAAGGCGAGGTGGAGGCGGTACGGGACGTATCCTTCTCCCTCCATCCCGGAGAGGTGCTGGCCATCGTGGGGGAATCCGGCTGCGGGAAAAGCGTGCTGTGCCGGTCCATCATGAAGCTCCTGCCCCGAAACGCCTGGATCAAGGGGGGGACCATTCTGGCGGACGGAACCGACATTACCCGCTATTCCCAGCGGGACATGGATCGGCTGCGGGGACGGCTGTTCTCCATGGTCCTCCAGGACCCTATGGCCGCCCTGAACCCCACCATGACCGTCGGGGCGCAGATCGCGGAGGCGGTGCGGATCCATCAGCCCCGGATGGACCGGGCGGCGGTACGGCGGAGGGTGCTGGAGCTGATGGAGCTTGTGGGCATCGACCGGCCGGAGGACCGATACGGGCGGTATCCCTTCGACTTCTCCGGTGGGATGCGGCAGCGGAGCGTCATGGCCATCGCCCTGGCCTGCGGGCCGAAGGTCCTCTTTGCCGACGAGCCTACCACCGCCCTGGACGTGACCATCCAGGCGCAAATTTTGGACCTCCTGCGGGACGTGCAGGCAAGGCTTGGGACCGCCTCCGTTCTGGTGACCCACGATCTGGGCGTGGTTGCGCGGGCGGCGGACCGGGTGGCGGTGATGTACGCCGGGAGGATCGTGGAGACCGGCACCGTGGAGGACATCTTTTACGACCCGCGGCACCCCTACACCTGGGGGCTCCTGCGATCCCTCCCTGCCTGGGCCAAGGAGGACGAGCCCCTCTACACCATTCCGGGGATGCCCCCTTCCCTGCTCCATCCCCCCAAGGGGGACGCCTTTGCCTGCCGGAACGAGTACGCGCTGGCCATCGACTATCAGGAGGCCCCGCCTATGTTCCAGGTGAGCGAGTCACATTTCGCGGCCACGTGGCTGCTGGACGAGCGCGCGCCAAAAATCGCGCCGCCGCTGGGAGGTGGCTTAAATGGATGACATCCTGCTTGACGTGCAAGGAGTCTCCCACTGCTTCCGGCTGGGCAAAAACACCGTTCTCCGGGCCCTGGACGGGGTCTCCTTCCAGCTGCGGCGGGGAGAGATCTTCGGGCTGGTGGGAGAATCCGGGTCCGGAAAGTCCACGATGGCGCGGTGCATTATGAGCATCCTCCGGCCTACGGCGGGAGCCATACGCTATCTGGGGGTCAACATCTGTGATCCGGGGCAGTTCCGGGCGCACAAGGAGCTGCTGCAGACCTCCCGGCAGCTGATCTTTCAGGATTCGGCGTCCAGCCTCGACCCGAGAATGACGGTGGCGGACATTATTGCGGAACCTATGGCTATTCATCGCGCGCGGCCTCCCAGGGGGTCCTTGCGGAACGAGGCGGCCTTTCAGCTCAAATGCGTGGGGCTGGATCAGGGGTGCCTGGACCGACGGCCCGGGGAGCTGTCCGGCGGACAGCGGCAGAGGGTCGCCATCGCCAGGGCGCTGTCCATGGGGCCGGAGCTGCTGGTGGCGGACGAGCCCATCGCCTCCCTTGACGTGTCCATCCAGGCGCAGATCATTAATCTGTTCCGGCATTTGCAGGAGGAGCACGGGTTTACCTTCCTGTTCATCGCACACGATCTGGCGGTGGTGCGGTATCTGTGCAGCCGGGTGGGCGTTCTGTATCAGGGGAAGCTGGTGGAGGTCGGGCCCGCCAAAGAAGTGTTTGCTGACCCGCGGCATCCGTATACCCGGGCGCTGCTCTCGGCCATCCCCATTCCGGACCCCAGGCGGGAGCGGGAAAGGGTGCCCCAGAGCTTCGATCCGGCTCAGTTCTGCCGGGAGGGACGGCTGCGGGAGGTATCGCCGGGACATTGGGTGCTGGAGAAGGAGGGCGAGTCATGAGACAAAAAAATCCATTTTTATATTACGGCGGGAAGCTGGTGGGATTCGCGGTCAGCCTGTTCCTCCTCTCGCTGGCGGTCTTCTATGTGGCGCGGCTGGCGCCGGGAGATCCGCTGGTCTCCTACTACGGCGACCGGGCGGAGAAAATGACGGTCCAGGAGCGGACCCGGGCAGAGGAACGTCTGGGGCTGGATCAGCCGATCCACGTGCAGTACGTTCGCTGGCTGGAGGGTGCTGTGCGGGGAGAGTTCGGCATCTCCTACAAGTACAAGACGGACGTGATCGAGGTCATCGCCGCGCGGCTGCCCAACACGCTGCTCCTGGGAGGCATCGGATTCGCGGTAATCTTCGCGGGAGCGCTGGCGCTGGGGGCGATTTGCGCCTGGAACGAGGAAAAATGGCTGGACCGCATTATCTGTAAAGCGGGAACAGTTGTCAGCTGTATTCCGGAATTTTGGCTGTCGCTGGTGCTGATCCTGGTGTTTGCGGTGCAGCTGCGGTGGCTGCCAAGCAGCGGGGCGTACACCATCGGCGGCGGCGGGATCGGCGACCGGGCGGTCCATCTGGTCCTTCCGCTGGTGGTGACGGCGGCGGGGCATCTGTGGTACTACGCCTACATGATCCGCAACCGGCTGCTGGAGGAGCTGCGCTCGGATTATGTGTTGCTGGCTAAGTCCAAGGGGCTCAGCCGGAGAGCCGTGCTGGTGCGGCACTGCCTGCGGGGCATCATGCCGTCGTATTTGAGCTTGATGGCCATCTCGGTGCCCCATATCCTTGGGGGAACCTACATCGTAGAGACGGTGTTTTCCTATCCGGGCATCGGGACGCTGTCTTATGAGAGCGCGCGGTATCAGGATTACAATCTTTTGATGATCCTGTGCATCATTTCAGGTGGAACAGTGATTTTATGCAATATTCTGGCGCAGATCGTCAGCGAACGGATCGATCCCAGGATGCGGGCGGACACGCCGCCGGAGGTAACGGATCATGGATGAACGATTTGTCCTGGTTGGTGCGCGGACTCCCCTGCCGCCGCCGGTGAAGGCAAGGAAGTGGTACGAGGGCAGGCCGGTGGTCTCTATGGCAGTGCTGGCGGGGATCGTTCTGGGATGCCTTTTCTGCGGGGCATTCGTATCGGGAGAGCCGGGGTATATGGATTTGCTCCACAGCTCGGAGGCACCCAGCAAGGAGTTCTGGTTCGGGACGGATACCATGGGGCGGGATATCTTTGCCATGATCTGGTATGGAGGACGGGTCTCCCTGCTGATCGGGGCGCTGTCTACCGGTATCTCCACAGCGCTGGCGGTCCTCTTCGGTACGGTCAGCGGGCTTGCGCCCAGGTGGCTGGACGATCTGCTGATGCGATTGACGGAGATCTTTCTCAGCATCCCTTCCCTGCTGCTCATTATTTTTTTGCAGGCGATTCTGGGGAAGGCGAATGTCTGGAGCCTCTCGCTGGTCATCGGGGTCACCGGATGGACCAGCATCGCCAAGGTGGTACGCTCAGAGGTACTGCGGCTGCGGAACAGCGAGTATGTCATGGCCTCGCGGTGCATGGGAGGCGGATTCTTCCATATCCTGCGGAAGCATCTCGCGCCGAACTTCTTCTCCTCCATTATGTTCATGGTGGTGATGAACGTGCGCGCGGCCATCGCGGCGGAGTCCACGCTGAGCTTTATGGGCATCGGCCTGCCGCTGGAGGTCATCAGCTGGGGCAGTATGCTCTCGCTGTCGGAGAAGGCGCTGCTCAGCGGCGCGTGGTGGATCATACTGATCCCCGGCGTGTTCCTGGTGGTGACGATGCTGTGCGTGACCAACATCGGCGGATGGCTTCGGGGCGAGGGGGAGCAGCGGGGGAATAATCTGTAAAAAGCTGGTGTTCTTTTTTGATAAAGAACACCAGCTTTCAGTATTTCATTGAGCTGCTATCATCGCTCGTCTGTGCGGCCCATGAGATAATCCAAGGATACGTCAAAATGGTCCGCCAAGGCGCAGAGATTTTCTACATTCGGGAAATTATCTCCCGCCTCGAATTTTTGATAATGCCGCTCTCCAATGCCAATTGCTGTCCCTACTTGAGCCTGCGTCTCTTTTTTTTCGCTTCTCAGACTGCGTAAACGATCTTTAAAACTATTTTTAGAAATCATAAGTACCTCTTGACACGTTTATTTTTACGTGTTACTATAACATCATGAGACGCCAAATTCAACGTCCAAAAGAAAGAAGGATACGGTTACTATGAATGATTTTATGCGCTGGCTCTATGCCAATTACATCAAACCGCAACTGGATGCCGCCAGTCCAGAGGGGTACGAACAAAGCCTTTCCGTTATAAATACTACACTGGACACAAATTTACGTGCCGAGTACGAAAAAACATTGGAATATTACTGTGGAAATGCGTTTTTATTGGGGCTTCGCACTGGCGAAGGTCTTTGCTGTGCAGCGAAGGGAAACCGTAGTGACTACTCCGCACGGTAGCGGCCCTGGCCGGCGATGCGGACGCTGCGCTGGGCGTGGAGCTCCAGCAGGGCGGCGGCCAGAAGCTCGGGATCATGGCGGACGTAGCCGTCCCGGACCATGGACACCGGGCGGCTGACCAGCTCTACGCCCAATTCGGCGCACTTGGCCTTGTCGTAGCGCAGCGGCTCCGCGCCCTCCTGGGCATAGCGCTCCAGAACCTCCGGCGGGATGGCGGAGGAGTTCACCAGGCACAGGTGGAACAGCTCCGGCAGGGAGTGCTGGAAAATGGCACGGATATGGTCGGCGTTGGTATAGCCCTCCGTCTCCCCTTCCTGGGTCATGACGTTGGCGATGTAGACTTTCAGGGCGGAGGATCCCGCAATGGCCTGGGCTACACCGTCTACCAGCAGATTGGGGATGATGCTGGTATAGAGGCTCCCCGGGCCCAGAAGGATCATATCCGCTTCCCGGATGGCCTCCAGGGCGGCTTCCAGGGCGGGGGGACGCTCCGGCAGGAGGCGGACCTGGTGTATGCGGCAGTCCTCCCGCTTCTTGCAGTAGAATATCTTGGACTCCCCTAATATCTTGGCACCGTTTTCGAACTCCGCTTCCAGCTGCACATTGCTGGTGGTCACGGGGATCACCCGGCCGGTGATGGCCAGGACCTGGCTCATGCGACTGACCGCCTGGTCGAAGCTCCCGCCGGAGATGCCGTTGAGAGCCGCCAGGAAGAGGTTGCCGAAGCTCTGGCCCTTCAGAGAGCCCTCAGTGAAGCGGTAGTGGAGCAGCTCCCCCATGAGGGGCTCCACGTTGGCAAGGGCCTCCAGGCAGTTGCGCACGTCGCCGGGGGGCAGCATCCCCAGCTCCTGGCGCAGGACGCCGGAGCCGCCGCCGTCGTCCGCCACCGTGACGATGGCGGTGAGATTGTTGGTATGGCGCTTCAGGCCGCGCAGCATGGTGGACAGGCCCGTGCCGCCGCCGATGGCGGCGATCTTGGGGCCTTTGCCGCTGGGGCCGCGGTAAAGTTGATCCTTCATGTTTTATGTCCTCGTCATGTCCCGGTGGTTTTCTGTTACCTGATAGCCCAGGTTGCGGATGTACTCTGCCAAGGCGTGGGTGACCGCTACGGAACGGTGATGGCCTCCGGTACAGCCTATGGCGATCACCAGCACCGTCTTCCCTTCCTCCTGGTACAGCGGCAGGACGAAGCCCAGAAGCTCCCGGAGCTTCTCCAGAAACTGCTCCGTCTCCCGGAAAGAAAATACATAATCCCGCACCCCCTGGTCCAAGCCGGTCTTGGGGCGCAGGGCGTCGATATAGAACGGGTTGGGCATGAAGCGCACGTCGAAGACCAGGTCGGCTTCCAGAGGCAGGCCGTGCTTAAAGCCGAAGGACACTACGCTCACCTGCATCTTCCCCGCGTCCCGGCTGCCGCCGAACAGGCGCAGCAACTCCCCGCGCAGACGGGTGGTGGAGTAACGGCTGGAATCGACCACGACGTCCGCCTGGGCCCGGACCGGGGCCATCAGGGTGATCTCCCGATTGACCGCTGCTTCTAAGGAACCGCACTGGTCCTGGAGGGGGTGCATCCGGCGGGTCTCCTTATAGCGCTTGATGATGGTATCCACATTCGCCTCCAGGAACAGAAGGGTGCAGTTATATTCCCGCTGGCGCAGGGTGGACAGGACCTCCAGAAATTCATCGAAGGTGTCGGCGGTGCGCACATCGTACACCAAGGCCACCCGGTTATAGCGTCCGCTGCCCGCCGAGCAAAATTCAGCAAATTTCAGGATCATGCCTGCGGGCATGTTGTCTACGATATAAAATCCCATGTCCTCCAAAAAGGAGGCCGCTCTGCTCTTTCCGCCTCCGGAAAGGCCGGATATGATCAGTATCTCCATGTTTTCTCTCTCCTCTTCCCGCCTATGGAACGATCTTGACCTCCGGTTCCAGGCGTATGCCGGTCTCGCGGTATACAACGTCTTGGATATGGGCGATCAAGGACAGGACGTCGGCGCAGGAGGCACCGCCAGTGTTGATGACAAAGCCCGCGTGCTTCTCCGACACCTGGGCTCCCCCTACCCGGAAGCCCTTCAGGCCGCACTGCTCGATGAGGCTCCCCGCAAAATGGCCCTCAGGACGCTTGAAGGTACTGCCCGCGCTGGGGTATTCCAGTGGCTGCTTCTCACGGCGGCGGCGGCTCAGGTCCTCCATGAGGGACGCGATCTCATCACCGTTACGGGGTTCCAGAAGGAGCTCCGCCTCCAGGACCACGCCGCGCTTATCGCTGAACACGCTGTGGCGGTAGCTCAGGTCCAGCTCCTCCGGCACAAGACGGCGGATGCCTTCATCGGGGAACCAGGCGGTGACGGCGGTGAGGACCTGCTTCATCTCGCCGCCGTAGGCCCCGGCGTTCATGCACACCGCGCCTCCCAGGCTCCCGGGGATGCCGTGGGCAAACTCCAGGCCTCCCAGCTCCTCCCTGCGGGCGAAGGAGGCCAGACGGGCCAGACTCAGTCCGGCTCCGGCGCGGACGGTGCGTCCGCCGGTGCGCGACACGCCGTCCAGGGAGCCGGTATAGATGACCAGGGCGTCCAGGCCGTTGTCGGATACCAGGAGGTTTGAGCCGTTGCCGATGACCAGGACCGGCCAGCCCTCCTCCTCCGCCAGGGACAACAGCGCCCCGCATTGGGCGGCTCCGGCGGGCCGGACGAAGCGCCGGGCGGGCCCGCCGATCCGGAAGGTGGTGTGCCGGTCCATGGGCTCCTCCCGGAGGACCTGGCAGTCGGGAAAGCTGGGGGCGAAAAGGGCGTCAAAGCGGTCGAACCAAGGCATAGGGGAACCTCCTGCATCCAAATAACCAACTTACTGACATTAGTATACCGCATGGATGCGGAAAAGTCTACCGGATTTCTGCGGGCGGGTCGGATACTTTGCACAAAAATATAGGGCGGAGGGCCGTGGAAGCCGTCAGATCGGCAATTGACAGGAAAAGAATGGGCCTCTATAATAGAAAACATATATTTTCGAAACCCTATGAAGGAAAGAGTATCCCGCCCTCCGCCTCACAGAGAGTCCCCGTTTGCTGGAAGGGGACAGGCCGGCAGCGGGAGAACATGGCTCCGGAGAGGCGTGCCCGAGCGAAGCTTGTCAGGGCATGACGGGTCTGCCCGTTACAGCAGGAGGCATTGTTGGATGCCGGTGAGGCCCTGGCGGGAGCGCGCCGGGGTGAAAAGAAGTGGTACCACGGACACTGCGTCCGTCTTCTGTTTTGGCAGAGGACGGGCGTTTTTTGTCGCCCCGGCGGGGCCGGGAGCTATCAAACTGTATGTTCTGTGTAAAGGAGCTGTTTCCCATGAAAGAGAAAAAATCCACCCACCTTACCCTGGCGATCTTTATCGGACTGGTCCTGGGCATCGTCCTGGGGCTGCTGATCCCAGGGCGTCTGGAATTTCTGCTGCCCGCCATCGACCTGGTCAGCGGACTGTACATGAACGCCCTGCGCATGATGATCTATCCCCTGGTGTTCTGCTCTCTGGTGGTGGGCATCCACGGCATCGGCAGCGTCTCCGCCACCGGGCGGATCGGCGCGCAGTCCGTCATCTACTACACCGGCACGACCCTGTTTGCCAGCCTGCTGGGCCTGTTCCTGCCGAAGCTGCTGGGGCTCGGCAAGGGCGTGACCATCGAGATGATCGAGGCGGACGTGATGGCCACCCAATTCACCAGCCTGCTGGACACGGTGAAAAACCTGATCCCCGCCAACCCGGTGGCTTCCTTCGCCAACGGGGACATGCTGCAGGTGCTGGTGTTCGCCGTCATCGTGGGCATCACCTGCCTGGCCCTGGGGAAAAAGGCGGAGCCCTTTGTGACGCTGGCGTACTCGATCAACGAGATCTCCGTGAAGATCGTCTCGGTGGTCATGCTGTTCACGCCGGTAGGCGTGTTCTGCTCCATCGCCTCCGTGGTGTACGCCAACGGGACGGAGACCATCCTGGCGCTGGGGACCGTGCTCATCGCGCTGTACCTGACCTTCTTCCTCTACGCGCTGGTGGTCTACGGCGGCATCGTTAAGCTGCTGGGCAAATACGGCGTGCGGCAGTTCTTCTCCAAGGTCATGCCGGCGGCGCTCAACGCCTTCGGCACCTGCTCCAGCTCCGCCACCCTGCCCATCAGCAAGCGCTGCGCAGACGAGATGGGCGTGCCCAACGAGGTCTCCTCCCTGGCGCTGCCCTTGGGCGCGACCATCAATATGGACGCGGTGTCCATTCTGATGAGCTTCATGATCGTATTCTTCGCCAATGCCTGCGGCGTGGAGATCAGCTTCGGGATGCTGGCGGTGGTGCTGCTGAGCAATACCCTGCTGAGCATCGGGACCCCGGGCGTGCCCGGCGGGGCCATCGCGTCCTTTGCGGCGCTGTCCGCCATTGCGGGGCTGCCGGCCGGGGTGATGGGCGTTTACATCAGCGTCAACACCCTGTGCGACATGGGCGCTACCTGCTGCAACGTGCTGGGCGACCTGGCCTGCTCCGTGGCGATGAAGGAGACCGTGAAGATCAAGAAGCCCCAGAATACGGCAAAGTAAGCAAATACGCAGAGGGGGCGCGGCGAATCTCGCCGCGCCCCCCTCTTGCAGGCCGTTAGATATAATTTTCCGCACACAGCAGCTCCGCCAGAAGCACGGCGCCGCCGGCGGCGCCCCGGAGGGTGTTGTGGCTGAGGCAGACGAACTTGTAGTCGTACTGGGTATCGGGCCGCAGGCGGCCGATGGACACCGCCATGCCGTTCTCCAGCATCCGGTCCAGACGGGTCTGGGGGCGGTCCGCCTCCTCAAAGTAGTGCAGGAACTGCTTGGGAGCCGAGGGGAGCTGCAGCTCCTGGGCACGTCCGGCAAAGCTGGACCAATCGGCCTTGATCTGCTCCTCGGAGGGCTTGCAGCCGTCTTTGAACTTCATGAACACCGCCGCCATGTGGCCGTCCTGACAGGCCACACGGAAGCACTGGGCGGTGATGGCGGGGCCCTGGGCCAGGACCATCTTGCCGTCCTCTACCGCGCCCCACAGCTTCATGGGCTCCTTCTCGCTCTTCTCCTCTTCCCCGCCGATGTAGGGGATGCAGTTGTCTACCATCTCCGGCCAGCGCTCGAAGGTCTTGCCCGCGCCGGAAATGGCCTGATATGTACACACCAGGGCTTTCTCCAGGCCATACTTCCGCAGGGGGTGCAGGGCGGGGACGTAGGACTGGAGGGAGCAGTTGGACTTTACGGCGATGAAGCCCCGCTTGGTGCCCAGGCGCCTGCGCTGGGCGTCAATGAGCTTGATATGGTCCGCGTTGATCTCCGGCACCACCATGGGCACGTCCTCGGTCCAGCGGTGGGCCGAGTTGTTGGACACCACGGGGCACTCCAGCTTGGCGTATGTCTCCTCCAGAGCGCGGATCTCCTCCTTCTTCATGTCCACGGCGCAGAAGACGAAGTCCACCATGCCCGCCAGCTTTCCGGCGTCCGCCTGGGCGTCCAGGACCACCAGGGACTTGGCCTCCTCGGGGATGGGTGTGGTCATGGCCCAGCGGCCCTCCACGGCCTCCGCATAGGTCTTGCCCGCGCTGCGGCCGCTGGCGGCCAGGGCGGTGAGACGGAACCAGGGGTGGCCCTCCATCAGCGTGACGAAGCGCTGGCCCACCATGCCGGTGGCTCCAATGATCCCGACGCGATATTCTTTCATGATAAAACCTCCTAAGTTGGTAGTGTTTCTTGATATGCGGCAAGGGGGAAAAGGCCCCCGCGGGGCGCGGAACTGGCTGCCCTCACCAGGAGGGCCAGAAGTTGGCAGGCGCGGGAATGGGAAAACTGTCGATTCCTGGGTTGAAAAATCCGCCGCCCCCGTGTATACTGTATCATAGTATGCGCCGTCCTCGGGGCCGTATCGTATTTCATACCACATTTTTCGAACCCTGTCAACCGCTTTTGTCCCATTTGGAGGTTTCATGAAGAAGTTTCTGTGTACTTTTTTCCTGTGTATGCTGACTGCGGTCACATTGAATGTATCTGCCCGTGCCGGAGAGGACATCATTAAGGCGGGGCTGTATTTCGGAGACAAGGCCCTCTACTCCGCCAACCTGCAAAACGACATCGGCTCCGGGTACGCCCTGGGGTGGTTCGACGAGAACTCCCGGCAGTTCCAGGAGATCGGCTATCTGGAGGATGAAAAGATATCCATGACCGCCGGAGGCACCATCTACATCAGCGGCGGCGCTTATTCCGCCAGCCGTCCGGGCAAGGTGGACGGCGTCATCGGAGGTTATCAGGTCCAGCTGGAGGAGGTCTTCCCCTCCTTTGAGGAGGCGTCCTACGCGGCGGAACAGCTGCCCAGCGGGTTTCCGGCCTTCATCAACAACCAGTACCGGGTCCGGATGGGCGGCTTCACCGCCCGGGAGGACGCGGAGACCGCCGCCGCCACCTACGCCACCCAGGTCTGGGTGGACCGCTACGGCATGAGCCGCGCGGCCAGCGGCAGCGTGACCGTCCCCAGCTCTACCGGTGTGGTGGTGACGGTCACCGGGACGGAGGAGGTGCTGTTCGCCTTCGACTGCTCCGGGGCCAAGAGCCTGGGGATCATGCCCGACGGAGGCCGGGAGAAGGCCCGGACGTGGTTCAAGGGGTACCGGTGGTACGGCGGGTTTGAATACCGCAGGAGCACGGGCGGGAACCTCAACGTCATCAACGTGGTGGAGCTGGACGATTATGTCCGGGGCGTGCTCCCCTACGAAATGAGCCCCTCGTGGCCCCTGGAGGCGCTGAAGGCCCAGGCGGTCTGCGCCCGGACCTACGCCCTGCTGCCCAGCAAACACTACGGCAGCTACCGCTTCGACGTGTGCAACACCATCGACTGCCAGGTCTATCAGGGGACCAACCTCTCCAGCGCCCTGACGGATCAGGCCGTGGATGAGACGGCGGGGGTGGTGGCCCTCTACGGCGGGAAGTACGCGGAGACCTACTACTGCTCCGCCAACGGCGGCGCGTCCGAGGCGTCGGAGAACGTGTGGTCCAATCCCCTGCCCTACCTGGTGGGAAAGGAGGACCCGTATGAGGCTATGACCAGCATCCCGGATTATCACTACACTATCCACTACACCTATTCCCAATTGAGCAAGCGGCTCAAGGACAAGGGGTACAGCATCGGCACCGTCTGCGAGGCCTACGTGTCCAAGACCACGCCCACCGGGAACGTGGCGGAGATCACCTTTAAGGACACCGCCGGGAAGACGGTGAAGCTGACCAAGGAGGCCTGCCGCTGGACGCTGGACGCCAAGAGTATGCGCTTCACCATCAGCGGCGGGGGCGGCGGCGGAAGCTGGTTCGTCAATCCCTCCGCCTCCCCCCTCTCCGTCCTGAAGGAAGCCTACACCATCTCCGGCAAGGGGCTGGTTGGACTGTTCGGAGGCGGGAGCGCCTATGTGATCACGTCCTCCGGGACATCGGAGGTCAAGCAATCCGGCGGTTCCACGTACAGCGAGGACGGGATCACCATCACCGGCACCGGCTGGGGCCACGGCGTGGGCATGAGCCAGTACGGGGCCAAGGCCATGGCCGAGCAGGGGTATACGTATGAGGACATCCTGACCTTCTATTATACCGGCATTACATTGGATCAGGCGGACTGACTGCCGTCTGGAAAGGAATATCCGTGAAAACACATGATTTTTACTACGAGCTCCCGCCGGAGCTGATCGCCCAGACGCCGCTGGAGAAGCGGGACGCCTCCCGGCTGCTGACCCTGGATAAGGACACGGGGGCGTGGGGCCACCGGCGCTTCCACGACCTCCCTTCCCTGCTGCGGGCCGGGGACTGCCTTATCATGAACGATTCCCGGGTTTTGCCCGCGCGGCTGCTGGGCAGCCGGGTCCGGGCGGACGGGACCCTGGGCGGGGCCTGCGAGGTGCTGCTGCTGATCGACCGGGGGGACAATGTTTGGGAATGTCTGGTCCGGCCAGGAAAAAAGCTGCGGACCGGCGCGAAGGTCTCCTTCGGGGAGGCCGGTAAGCTGACGGCGGAGGTCGTTGGCGAAGTGGAGGGCGGCAACCGGCTGGTGCGGTTCTCCTATGCGGGCATCTTCCTGGAGGTGCTGGAGCGGCTGGGACGGATGCCCCTTCCCCCCTACATCAAGGCGGAGCTCCAGGATCGGGAGCGGTATCAGACGGTGTACTCCCGGGTATCCGGTTCCGCCGCCGCGCCTACGGCGGGACTTCATTTTACCAAGGAGCTGCTGGAGGAGGTCCAGGCCATGGGGGTGAACATCGGGTATGTGACCCTCCACGTGGGGCTGGGGACCTTCCGGCCGGTGAAGGAGGAGGAGATCACCGACCACGACATGCACAGCGAGTACTGCGTCATCCCGCAGGAGACGGCGGAGCTCATCAACCGCACCAGGGCGGCGGGTGGCCGGGTCATCTGTGTGGGGACCACCTCCTGCCGGACCGTCGAGAGCTGGGCGGACGAGGACGGGCGCATGGAGGCGAAGGCCGGGTGGACCAATATCTTCATCTATCCGGGGTATCGGTTCAAGGTGATGGACGCGCTGATCACCAACTTCCATCTGCCGGAGAGCACGCTCATTATGCTGGTGTCCGCCTTGGCGGGACGGGAGCGGGTGCTGGCGGCCTATGAGGAGGCGGTGCGGGAACGGTACCGGTTTTTCTCCTTTGGGGACGCGATGTTTATAACAGGCGGGATAGACAAAAACGCCGAAAAGACGAAAAACCTTGAAAAATCAACGGTTTCAGGCGATGGTTGTTAGCCAGTCGGAAACGGTTTGGAGGCTATTTGACCGGTTTCATTGCATCAGGTATCGTTAGCTTCGAGGGGATGTTTATGAAAATGCACAACTTTTTTCTGCATATATAGTCATAGTCTGTGGATAATTATTACGGCATAGGTCCTTTTTTGCATGAAAAAGGCGTGGCGGTCTTGACTGCCACGCCTATATTTTCTCACTCGGACTCGATTGAGTCAATCAAATGCAGGATCTGTGCCGGCGTTCTGACCTGCACTGGGCTGTCGGCCTTTAGAAGGCCCTGGTCTCCGGTGGCGATGTAGTCCGCCTCTTCTCTCGCTGCACAGACAGCGAGTACGGCATCCTCATAGTCACTCATGGGGATATTCAAGGCCATTGAGCAGGCATCTCCATCTACCGGTGCAACATCAAACATGGACAGAACATCGAAGATGGCTTCTCGTGCCGCCTGACCGCCGATCCCTTTTCTGGCTAAATAATACAGGTCTGTGATACTGTTCGCCGAAACAACTCCTGCAATCTTCTCTTCGGATACCGCCAACATAAGCCTGAGAGCATCCTCCCGTCCTGGCCGGTTCAGGATCGTGTCCAGCAGGACGTTTGTGTCAAAGGCAACCTTCATCCCAGCCGCTCCTCTCTGACTTGGTCTGGGTCAAGGTCAAGCCCCTTCTCCGGGAACAGGCTGAGGAAGTGCTTGAACGCTTCCTTCTTGTCAACCTTGGCAGTCACCAGCTTGGCGACTACCTTCCCATTCTTGGTAATCATGATGTCCTGATCCATCGCCATCGTGACGTACTTTCCGGCGTTCGTCTTCAGTTCAGACACCGAGATCTGGGTCATGTAAACCGCTCCTTTCTTTTGCTGTTTTGTGGTTATTTATATTGTACCATATTAGACCTATTATGTCAATTAAATAGGTCTTTTATTCAGATTTATTTTGGCCCTTTTTCGTTGCGGTGGTGCAACGGAAAAGGGCCGGGAAATCCCCGGCCCCTCTCGCTTAGTCTTCGCTTGTCAAAGTGCTCGCCCGCCGCCGAACATCATTCACGGCATAGATGGCATCCACAACACGGCAGTCGCCGTCTACCAAGTCCAGAAGGTCCGCAGTCTGGTCAACGGATTCCCGGATGGCGTAGAAGATGCTGATGGCCATATCGGCCCGTTCCTGGTCTTCAGGCTCAACATCCAGATCCAGGAACACCTTCTCGTAGGCAAACAGGAGGGCCCTCGCCCTCTCAATGCTGGTCATCGCTTCGATTAGATTCTGGTTCATGGCTCTTGCTCCTTTTCATGTATTGGCGCCCATCCACCGGATGTAAGAGCTTCAAAATCTGACCGATATTGTGTGGGGAGCTTTACGGCCCAGTGTGAACGTCTGGGCATTCGCCCTTTAGCTTCCCGTCTTATTCTTCTGTTTGGGCATCCATGAAGCGAGCCAGCATCTCATCTGCCTCCTCAGTCTTCCCTTCCAAGCAGACCTCGAAGACATACAGGCTGTCCTTCACCGACATGATCGGTTTTGGCACAGTATCACCCCGGATGGTGTCGGTGTAGAGTTCCTCCATTTCATTCCGACCAAGGCCAGACGCACCGAAGGCGTCTGCGGCCCTCTTGGCCGTACTGCGGTTGATGGCCGGACCGGAGCTCACCCCATTTAGGTCAAGGAAGAACGACAGCATCAGAGCCTTTAGCTCATCCACTCTGCGCCCTTCCTCCCGCAGGTGTGTGGACATAACGAACAGGTCTTTCCCGCACTTGCCCAACTCACCACCTCGCAGGTGCCCATTATATTCGGCGGCGAGTTTCGAGTACCCACCATTCATCGTATTCATCTCATTCCCTCCGTTATCGAAAAAGGGCGCTCTGTGTCCGAAGCGCCCTTTCTCGTTATTGTATCACGTCATTCTGTTATTGTGAAGTCCAGATGTGCTCTAAAATCGCTGTGCAGCGTCCAGAACGTATCAACCTTATTCCCGTGGGTGTGAGGTTGGCTTTTGCTTGATGTGCCGTATACGGGCTCTACGCCCGCTGTGCGCCGTTCTCTTCCGCTTCTCCGTCCTCGGGTTTGGCAAACATCAAGTCACCCAAGCGGTTGTACTCCTTGAAGATTGCATCGAAGGCCACCTCCCACACCTCGTCGTGCTCATGTTCAGGCCCAACGGCGACATGGGCCAGTTCATGGGCGAAGGTCTCTGTCTGGATGTTGACCGGATGCTCGGCAAAAACCAATACCTGGGGAGTGCTACCGTCGGTCGGGAAGCTCGTGAAGCCGTATTCCTCCTTATGCTCATCCTCCTGGTGCTGATCCCAGAAGACTTCGCACTCCTTGTCGGGGTATAGGTTTTTGAACGCGATCCACACCATGGAGAACGGGTCGTTCTCAAACGGCGTGGCCCTCTGGCGAAGCAGATCCTCCGCTGTCCTCTTGGTAGCCTCGTACCCCTTGAGCTTCTCTCGGAGCTCAGCGAAAGCCCAAGCGGCCGTGTAAAGCGTGGCTACAATGCCGTCAATCGTGCTGGTGCCGTCAAACAGCAACTCGGCCATCTCCATGCTGATTGCATCATCGTCACCCTCCGCCATGTCAAGGCCGTGCTCCTTGGCAATCAGACGAATGTAGTCGCACAGGGACACGTCCGCATAATCGGGGGCCGGGCCGCCACCCCTTACCCATGTCCAGCCATCTTTCACATAGAACAGGTTCATAGCGGTACTTACGTTGTCCCGTGGGTCATCATCCACCACTGGCTTGAAGCTCTTTGTAGCCTTGGGCAGAATCGCAATTTTGCCGTCTGCCTGGGCAAACTTAAAATTTGCCAGTTCCTGCAGGTCTCGCACCATGCTCTTGGTGTTCTCCTCGTACTTGGCAAACTGGGCAGCCATATCAGGCGTCATACCGGTGTTTTCATAGGCAGCCAGCCGCTCCACGACCCGCCGCATACCCGCAGGGTTGCTGAGTTCGCAGCCTTCTACGAGCCCCCAACCGCCGCACATCCTTCTTGTCAATCTGTCCATGGTTATTTCCCCCTAATCATATCTTCGTACTGACGGTATCCCCACGGCTCATAGTCAGGGTGGGACGCCTCAAACTCTTCAAGCATCTCATTGAGCCTTCTTTTGCTAATGTTCCGGCTGGCGAAGACAAAGCACCGCTTCAGTTCTTCTTTTGTGCTGGCGCCGATTTCCGTGATCTCTTCACCGACGACCTTTCCGGCCTCGTCGACTCGCCCGTACCAGTATTGTCCATTGCAGTGGGTTGTTGTTCCGTCCTTCATGGGAAGATCGAACTCCCGGCCGGCAAACGCTCTCATGTGCGGCGTCGGCCGGTCATAGTACAGGCAGTCGTAGAAGATGCCTCGCTCATCAGAGCCAATCAGCAGGCTCCCGTGTTTTTCGTAGGTGAGCTGTCCGACCGGTTCGTCAAAGACAATCCAGCATCGGTCATTCGCCTTTACCAGATCAACGATTTTCATGTGCATCACTCCTCCGTTTTGCAATATCGGAACGCCGAGCAGCGCTTTATCTGTGCTGCATCGGCGTATCCAGCTCCTTAGGTGTCAGCATATCCCTCGGCCGAAGGTGGCTCAGGCAGCGGCATCCAATGTGTCACTTTCGGCTCCCGGAAGTAGCTCCACCCCCAGATAGCCCACTCGCTTGCCTTGCTTTTCCTAAAGAACCCCTCTTGGGCTGGGCTCGGCTCCAGCTTCCCGATGTAGTGTAACCGCCCCTCCCAGCCGTGCGCCAGAAGCAGAACTTCTTTACCTTGTTCGGGCAACCGATCCTCAACGCTAATCCAGCCACCCACGGCCACTGGTTGGCTCGGCGCTGTGGTGACAGTTCTGGCGTGGGCGATGGTATACAGAGCCCTATCCAGACCGGCGTTATACCCGATAGCCCATTGCCGGTCTGAATCATACTCCTGATCGGTGTATTGGTAGTGCAGTTTCAAGCCTTCTGCGAGTACATCCGCATCAATCGGTTTCATATTTTCCCTCCTCCAAAAGCTCCGGGTTATCGTGGATATTTCCGATGACTTCCAGATCGTTCGGCGAACACTGTCCGATTGCAATGTACCCGAACTTATCCCTCAATGTCCACGAGCCATGATAGAGGAAGACATCACCCACATCATCTTCCAGGACTTTGCCGCCCGCGACGCTTCTGTGTCGGCAAATGTCCCCCTCGAAAATCTTCGTTCCGTTCTTGTCGATCTGCGCAGCGTATTCGCCGACGGTGTCGGAGTAGACGGTGAGTTTCTTCAAGTTGCCACCCGTGCGCTCAACCCCGTCCTCCCAGCCGTAGATGATCGAAAAATCCCCCATGCCAGGAAAAATGCCACCATATACCCATTGTCCAGGCAGCTTTTCACCGCTCCCCATCAAAACTTTTTCGCCGTACTTCCGGGTCTGTCCCCGAAACAAAATCTCACGCATTTCCATCACACTCCTCGTTGTAGCAACCCCGATTATCTGGGTCCTGCTTGTCTAACGGTATTTCAACTTCAAAAATTCTGGCATCTTTCCAGGTCATTTCCGGGTCCCACATCGTTCTTGCCAAGACAAGTTTAACTTTCATCCCATCCCCTCCAATACTGTCTGGATCACCTGCGACTCAAGTTCGCGCTTTTTACCTTTTATACGGATAAAACTTTTACATGCCACTCCATCTGGCTGGTATACCGGGAAAAATACATATCGGTTTCTTGCATCTTTTCCACAAAAGCCATAGACTGTTATACCGTCTGGATAGCCGTTCGAATCATAATGGAATGGCTCTTCCAATATCGCGTAATATTTGCAGCGTTCACATCTGGTTTCATGCATCTTCCACACTCTCATCCGGCGGCTCCGGCATAGGCATCCAATGGGTGACCACATCGTCGATTGAATTGTTGTATACCTCATCCGGATTGAAATGACGATATTCCCACCACCCCTCAGGGATCAAATATCGATCATTATCCTCATCATAATCAAAATACATCTCGTACCAAAACCAAATGCTGTCATCTGTGGAAATCTTGCCGTTTTCATACATGGCGGTCGTAATGGTCTTATAGCCGTTGTCGCTTACTGTGAGAACAATAACTTCAACCTCCGCCTCCGGCAGCCGGTCCTTCACGCTGATCCAATCAGTCATGGCGTATTCCTCCAATGTTGTTGCATGTAATAGTCATAATCCAGTTCCGCCGACAGCCCTGGAAAAACCCATGATTTTATTCCACTTGCGATCCGCCTTCTGTGCCTCTTTCATGGCGGAATCCGCTTTCTCAAGTACCGAGGCAGGAATATCACTTAGCAGCTTCCCCTCGTAGGGTGCCAGCAGGTCGATGTACTCCTGCCGCTTTTGGAAGGCGTAATCAGATATCCTTTTAGCCTCGTCGATTTTCTTTTCCTCTCGCTGCATTTCCACATCGTTTAGGGCGCGTTGGACAAAGTGCTTTTGCGATGGATTGTAAAGCTCAAGCCGTTCAATGACAAAAATCAGCTCTTCCTTGGTGCAGTTTTTTAGTGTCATCAAATCACCTCTGCGCATCCGGTGGTGTCTGTCTTGCTGATCTTCTCAAAGTAAAACTCCACCTTCTGCGATACAGGCTTCACCAGTCCAAACCGCACTCCCTGGCGGTAGGTGTAGCAGTCCCTCGCCAGCGTGGCCGGAATAGCCTCCAGCTGTGCGCGCCAGCGTTCCAGCTCCATGCCGCGTTTGTAGTGGTTGCAGCTCCGGCAGGCCGGGAACATGTTGAAAGCCTCGTCCGCGCCTCCGAGATGGAGCGGGACAACGTGGTCTACCTGCATGTCCCGGAAGGCCAGCTCCTGCCCACAGTAGGCGCAGCGGCCTCCTGTCAGGTTGTACACAGACCGCCGATCTGTCGGGGTCAGTCTGCGCCGGTCAGACATCAGAAATCGCCTCCTCTCTGCTGATCCGCTCAAACTCAATGACCCAGACCCAGGGATTGGCATCCCAGCCGTAGATGGCGCGGTCGGAGGGCTTGATGGTGCTGTTCCATAACGCTATAAAATCTTTTTGCTTACGAAATCCCTCAAAAGCAATGTCATAGGGTGGCATCTCCTGCAATCTCTCCACCCGCACGTCCGTCACCCGCAGGAAAATCCGCGCTGCCTCGCGGGGCATGTGGATGGACGGGCGCCACTTAAGGACGCTATTACAGTAACCAGTGCAAATATCAATGGTGCAGTTTGAGCAGAACGGCCCATATCCATCATCCACATCCGCCTTGTACTCATAGTTTCCGTCCCAAACAGTCCACGTCTCCCGTACATATAGGATGTCGCGGGGGTGGTAAGGCGCACGATTATAGAGAGTGTGACATGGGAATGGAGTTATTTCGCGCAGGTTGTCGCTCCACGCAGCCCCTCCCAACTTCCAAAATCCGCTCTCGTGAACTGGCTGCGGCTTCACCACCCGCCGCGTCACCGTCTTTAGGCCCTCCAGAATGGCGCGGACCATTTCGGTGTTGCACAGGATCGGTTTCATTTATTCCCCTCCTCCGGCAGAACGCCCCAATTATCTGTTTCCGGATCGCAGTGTAAACCGAGCCATCTCTCAAACCGCGCTCTATCTGCGCTGTCCAAATAGGCCGCACCAGCCGCATCCAGCATATCGGACACGATCTGCGCGATTTCCCCGTCATCGTAGTCGGAAAACCCGAACGACCACGCGACCTGCTCCCTGTTTGTCATGTCTTTCCCTCCTCCGGCCTGCGGCGGTAGGCCAGCCAGGTTTTTCCGCAGTTCTCAAACACCGCCATTTCGCCATGGGCCTCTCGACATAGCTCGTATTCTGCATCAACCAGCATCCAAGTGCAGAAACCGCCGCTTCCACGCATTGGGATAATCCACACCGGCTCCCCGTCCATCTCCCGAAGCTCCTCTAGGGTCAGCGGGGCGTTGAGCTTTGCAGGCTTCCGGTTCCACATATCCCGGACCGTGTGGCGGTCCTGCGCCCAGCCTGGGTCAATACCGGCAAGGCAATTCGTACACCAGCACCGCCACCACTCTCCGGCGCCGTGGCCATACAGCTCGTATATCACCTCGGTTCCGCCACAAAACGGGCACGGGTCCAGGCTGTCGAATCCGCCGGTAGCAGGTTTGACGATTTTGATAGAGTCATCGCCTGGCCCACCCGTGAATTGTCCTCGCCCTTCATCGGCCGCAGCCGAAACGAACACCGAGAGGTCATCCCAATATTCGTCGGCGTTGACCTTCCTGGGGTTGGCGTTGTTAAATACGACACGCTCCGGCAGGTTGTCGTTGACAGCATCGAACTCCAGGCCGTAATTCTTACAAAACTGGATGGCGTTCTCCAACTTCTCGCCGTCCCGGCAGGTCCACAGGATTAGGGCCGCCCCTTCCTGCTTTGCCCGGATAGCTGCGTTGATGGCGTCGAAGTTCGGGAAGCCGATGTCCGGCCACATATTCTTGCACAGGCAGCCATCAAAGTCGATAGCGATTGCCCTTCTCAGTTCACTCATATCATCTCTCCTTTTGTGATCGGGTCATCTTTTCCGAGGACTGGATAATCTACCTCCCCGCCTTTTTTGATGACCGCCCTATATTTTTTGTTAATCCGCCGGCGGGCCCGGTTTGCCAATGCGTAGAAGCTATCGAGGCTGGCGCACCCGAGTTGTTTCCGGCACTCCTCGGCATTTCCTTCAGCCAGAAGCTCGCCGCTGTATGCGTCGTATATGGCGTAGTAGTTCACTGATCTGCCTCCTTTACCGCTGCGAGTCAGTATGATAGCCAATCGGAAACGCAATGCTAAAAAAACACCCGCCTACATCCCCTGGAACTCCCCAGAATGATGGGATGGTTGCTGACGGCCGCTGGAATCGCTCTATTCGGGTCTTTTTCCGACGAACAGTTGAGACAAGCTCCAGCACTCTTCTGGCGTGATATAGCCCCGGCGTTTCTACTGCTTCCCGTAGTAGCCGGGGCAATAGACTCCGTCAGTCTCCCTTAGCATCCTGTTGAACTCTGCCTGCCCGCACTTTTTTACAAAGCAATTTGTGCAGAAATGGGAGCCGCAGTCATCGCACTCCCATATATCCCCTCGGTGGTCATCGTGAGCGTCCCACTTTTCCTCAAACCCGCAAATATCGCAGGTGTATGTGTCCTTGCCCATATTATACACCGACTACACCTCCTCTCGGGTTCACGACCGCCTCACACAGCGGTGCCAGAATCTTATTGTCATCTTGGATTAAGTCCATCCGCTCATTGGAACCATTCCCGTTTTCGAGGATGTCGGCGCACATTTCGCAGGCGAACAGGATTGCCTCACTGATGCTGTACCTCTCCCAGTGTTCCTCACCCACTTCGTAGGCGAGGTCATTCCTGATGACGCCTCCCGTTTCATCCAACCCCAACTCATAATCGTGGCCCTCCATGTAGCCAAGGACGACTCCCGCTTCCTTTTCGCTCACCTGAACCCCCTCCTTTTTGGCGGCCTGGATGAACCGCTCTATTGTCATGATCTCTTTCAGCATTTCATTCCCTTCCTTTCATTGCGGCGGCCATAATGGCCTCCATGTTGTTCTCCAGCAGGAACATCATGTCCTGCTTCCTGCCAGCCAGGATCTCACTCAACTCCGCATGAACGGAAGCCCGATTGACCTCTCTGCTGCTACAATGCACAGCCAGAATAAGGTCATCAAACTTCACTCCGTCGAGCAGGTTGTCACTGGTGATAAGGTCATCGCCGAGTGTCCAGCTTCTCTCCATTACGCACGCCCCCTATTCTTCAAATTTGTAACCGCAGATGGCAAGGCAGGTGCTCAGGTCCTCTGTCATTACCTCGTAGCTGTACCACCGCTTCCCGCAGACCTTGTGAAGCTCCTCCTGAACGGTAACATAGGCAATAAGTCCAAGATAATCAATCTTGTCGATCTTCTCTGGTGCTTTACGCTCCGTCATGGCAAACAGCCAGTTATCAGCATACCCGGCGAACCCACTGGCCTCCGCCTCTGCCATCAACCACGCCTTCCATTCCTCATACGGCCTGAGACCAAGGCGTTGCTCATACTCTTTCGCCAGAGCCCTCGGGGGCTCCCAACTGAATGGCCCCACCTTTTCGGCCCATGTGCCGGTAACACCTTCCTCTTGGAAGGTCACCTCTTCAAAGAGGGTGCTTCCGCTTTTGTCGACCACCCGGAGCGTCAGCCCTTCCCGTAGGTGGCAGTCGGCCTCATGGCCTCCTCTCCACTTGCTCGCCGTCAGCCAGCGGACGTGAGTGTCATCGCACTCTTGGCGAATAAACACTCGCCCCGTTTCTTTGCACCGGTACAGGTCCTCGAAAAGGCCGCTCTGATCTCCCATGAAGGAAACAATTCTCACGTCTTCCTCCACAATCGCTACCTCCTTCAATCCCACCATATCTGCCGCATAAGAGGAAGGGCCTTTTTCATGCGCTCAACCTCCACGGCGTGGTTCCTTTTCCGCTCATGCTTCTTAATGTACCGCTCCATCTGATCCGGCGTTTCCGGGCCGTAGCCAATCGCCGCAAGGATGGTCTGGGCTCCCTCGCATTTGATGGCCTTCAAGGTCTCGACCTCAATGTTCCTCCCACCGGGGAACGGCTGAAAATAGGCCAACCTGCACAGCGGCAAGTAGCCGTCGATCATGTTTTTGCCGATGTTCCAGATGAGATACCCGTGAGGAACCCTGTCCACCAGCTCAAAGGTGTTGCCGTGATGGGTTATCGTTTGCTTCTCCACTTCTGCACCTCCTAAAACCAGACGAAGTGCTCGCCGCCGAGCTCATCCACCCTTTTGGTGATCTGGTCAACAAGTCTTGCGCTGTGTGGCTCCGTTCCTCTGTTCCACGCCCGAATCAGCTTCTCCAGGGTTTCGTCTGCTCCCGGAACCGCAAAGTCACAATGGAAGTTATAGATCTCCTGACCGACGTACTCTTCGTACACGCTTTCCCTGCCTGAGCAAATCAGTTCCCGCCGGTCATCTCCGTAGATGTTGACGCTGCCAAGGTACAGCCGGCTGTGGATCTGCTTCATGGCCACAATAACCTCTCTGTTGAGGTCATTGTTCGTGCCGTCCGCTTCTCTGAGTGCGAGCCAGCCGCCGGTCTCATGGATGTGCCGAAACTGGCGCTTCCTGGCAAGGGCCAGTCTGATGTGGCCTTCCACCTGTTCCCTCCAGTCCGCGCACCAGAGATTTATCTTTCCATGGTTCGCATAGCTCATGCTGAAAAAACCGTTCGCATCGCTGTTCTCGAAGTTCCAGAGGCTGTCACGGTAGATGTATTGGTCCGGGATCTCAGAGCTGCCACGCTTCCTGAGATCGGTCGCCTCGCCCCTGCTGTAATGGGTCGGCTGCCGATCCACCACGCGGTTGTGTTCCTCGTCCTCCAGCGTGTAGAACATTACCGTATTCTTGTCACCCCGGCTCCCGTGGTAATCTGGACGATAGGCCACCACTCCCAGCTTAGCGGCAATCTCGTTCAGGACCTCGCTCTGCTCCGTGTACCGGATGTCGTCCTGCGTCACGATTTTCATGCTCATTCCTCCTTTACAATTTCGCCGTCGATACTATCGGCGTCGTACTCCCAGGCCATCCCGCAAGCCTTCTCGATAGCCTTGTCCTCGTTCTCGGCTTCCACCTCCAGCGTATGGACAGTGGTGACTTTGACCATGAACTTCTTCAGGCTGGCCGGCTTCAGTTCGTAGTGCTTGATGGCATCATCGTCGAGGGGCTTCTGGTACTCCAAGTAGCCCCAGGCCGGACCGATGCCGGAAATATCCTCCCTGCCGGAAAAGTTCACGATGTTCTCCGGTCGGCCAGGGAATGTTCCAGGTCCGACCGGTCGCTGGGTCGAATAGTAGCGATACATACGCTCATCTCCTCTCATTTTCCAATCTTGGCCGCCTCAACCTGCTCAATGCAATAGGCAGCGATTTCCTCTGGCGTGTTCACCAGGTAGCAGCCCCAAGCGATCTTCCAGGCTCGTGCTATGGCGAAAGCATTGCCGGCCAACAACGCCAGCGTATCCCGGAAGCGGGCATCCATCAGCTCCTTACAGGTGTGGAAGTCTCGCCCGGCTCTGGACGCCTTTCGTTCCTCGGGAGTCATTTTCCTCCAGTCCCTCATCACACTGCCTCCTTCCGCTCGACTAGCAGGTCGTACAGCTTAGCTTTCAGTTCCATGATGGTCATGTCCCGGTCGTGGATCTCGGCTTTCAGGGACTCGATTTTCTCGCCCTGCTCGACTCTCTTGCCTCTTTCAGCGAGGAGAAACTTGTGCTCTGCGTTAGTGCTGACCCTCTGCTCTTCCAGGGCTTTCTTGGTGTTTGAGTGCTCGGCCATCTCAGCATTCAGCTTCTCCCGGAGTTCTTTCATTTGCTCGTGCTCCGGGTTGGTGTGCTGGTTCCAAAACCGAGTCACTTCCTCCCAGTTCCAGATGTGGGAAACGATCATGTAGAATGTGCCCTGCGTGGAGTAGTGGTTGTTTTGGCCGATGTCGTTTGCAAGGATGGCCAGCTCCACAGTCGGGGTGCTACCGAAGATGTCCTGGGCCCGACAGATGTCCTCCTGGTCGGTGCTCAGGCCGTGGAGCTTGACCTCGGCCACCAAGTCGGCGGCCGTTTTGATGCTGTCATACTTGCTCATGCTGATACCTCCTCAATCAATAGATGTTACGGGCGGTCCGGGCCATGCTGTGGATGACGCCAGCAACCGCCTCCTCGTAGGTCTTGTAGTCATCCCAGGGAGCATCGCCAACGAAGGCGACGACCTTCTGGCCGTTCGGCATCTCGCCGATCACAACCGGGTTCTCCACCCAGCCGGCCTCAGTCCTGACGGAGAACGGGGTCTTCTCGCCCATGCTGTCGGTGTAGCCCCATCCAATCTTCACACGGAACTTGTTGATGGCCTTGACGCTCCAGGACCAGTTCTCGTCGGCACCGCTCTCCTCGGAAACCGCCGCATTCACGGCATCCTTGAAGTTCCGCAGATCAATCACGTCGGTCTCGGCCCGGTCCTTGATGATGGCAGCCTTCACGGTCTCCTTGAGCTGCTGAGTGGCATCTGTGACATCGGCGGCCCCGGAGGACTTCGGCTCGCTGTCGCTACCGTCCTTCACGTAGTTGGTGCCGCTGATCTTGATGACCTGGCCGCCGGCCTCCAGCTCCGCCCACAGGTTGTCGAACCAGGAGATGAAGGTCTCCCCCGTCACCTTGTCAACAACCTCACGGAAATACTTCCGCATCTCCTGCTTGAACTGAGTTTTCGTCTTCATAATCAGATCCTCCTATCAATTTTCATTCGCAAGCAAAGCGGATATACAGATACCAGTTGCCCTCTGCGTACTCGATTTCGTCTTTCTTCTCGGAGTAGCGGCTGGCGCAGTGGACTTCCTCGGCCTCGATGTAGTAGGCACCCGGAATGTTCATCATTCCAGAAGCCATCTCAGCGGTCTCATCAAGGTTGTTGAGGATGGCGTTGGCCTCTCCCTCATCGATCTTGGCGACCTCGCGGGCCAGGTCATTCAGGGCACCTGTCAGGGTCTTGTTCCGGCTGTAGCCGTCGAGGTTAATCATGCCGTTGCGCTTCTCAATCTGTACAAATGTCATTGTCGTTTCCTCCCTTGTCTGTCAGCCGCTCCGTCTGGCCTCAACTGTTATCCGTCTGGTTATCTTATGATGTTATTATACTACATTACCTACCTAAGTCAATATGTTTTCACATATTTCTTTATAATTTTTTCAAGATTACATCGTTTTCAAATATTCCGCTGTACACTCCTGTAGCACCTGCGTGTTGTCCGTTTCTCGCGGGTTGGGTTGTATATTCAGTCGGTCGCAGGGGTGCCTATACGGTCTTTTACGGCCCCATACGTTAGGCTTGCGGCACGAATAGAAAAATCCCTCCCCTGGAATCAACCAGGAGAGGGATTCGCATTGCCTATTCAGTTCTCGGGACCCTTTTCAATGTCGGTCCCATACTTCTCGATGAAGGCAGCGGCCACGCTCGGGGACACAACTCTGATTCTGTCCCTGCCGTCCTCGTGGTACTCGGCCATGAAGTACCGCCCACGTTTGTCAACATACAGCTCGCAGGCTTCTCCGTCCTTGTACTCATTGACTCCGTCCTCATAGAAGCTGTTTGCCAAGGCATCAGCCGCGCCGGTGTCGTAGAGCACTCGGTCTGCGGTTCCCTTGAGGTGGCGCCCGTGTCCTGCCGTATGATCTCGCAGAATTTCGCCGGTCTTTCTGACCGTAAACGTGACATCTACACCAACGGCATCCATCAGGGTCAAGAACTCGTTGGCCCGCATGGAGTTTCTCTGGAGCCTTTGGCTAATCAGTTGCCCGCCAGTCCACCCTACCAGCTTTGCGGCGCTCTCTTGGGTATGACCCGTGCGGGCCAAGGCGGCCACCACTACTTCCTTTGCAGTCATGCGTTCACCTCCTGTTTCTGCTCTTGACCCCAATAATACACCGAAACGAAGCAAAAATCAACACTTCTCTTTCAAGTTGTTTATTTCCGTTCATTACTCCCTAGGTCAGCTATCTTCCAGCTATACTTTTTCTCCCTTCAGAAGGGGCCAGCGCTCTCGCTGCTCCTCTTCCTGTGTGGGCCAGTCCGGGGAAATCCCCCGCTTGCGGCGGTCGTTGCGCCACCGATTATAGACTTTCATGTCCCTCTCGTCGATGCTGTATCCGCAGCCTCCGCTCGTTCTGTTGTGGATCAACAGCGGCCTCGGGTATCCATTCTTTCTGGCCCGTAGCACTTCGTAGGCTCCAACTGGCTCCTCAATCGTCCACCCGGTTCTGGACAGGTAATCTCGCAGATCGCCAAGCATACCATGCCTGACGGTTATTCTGTTCTTCATGCGCACCTCCCAATTAGACGGCTACAGCCGACTCAAAATCGGCCATGGTCTTATATCGCTTCTCACACCACTCCGGCAGATTTGCCGTAACCAGAGCCATCGAAAACGGGGGCGGAACGGCATTTCCGCACCTCGCAACCTGTTTGCTCTTGCCATACACCGTCCCGGTGTAATCTTGCTCGATTTTATAGTCGTCCGGGAAGCCATTTGCCCGGTACAGTTCTCTCGGTGTCAGCATCCGCAATCCGACGTCCGCCATAAAGTACCACGCTTCGCCAATCTGGAACAGGATCACCTCGTCATCCGCCAGATGGTAGTCGCAATACTCATTCAGCAGATCTCGGATTTTCGGCCAATTCCCAAGATCGGCACCTGGTTCGGCCTTGGTGACCACAGTTGTCACTACCCCGTGATGCGTTCCGCCTGCGGTGATAGTGTGCACCGGTTCGCCGACAGAGCCGCCGATGTCGCCGCCCTTCATCTTGACCATGTGCGCAGCCTGCAAGGCGTTGTGGTCGATGGCGGTCACAGTGGGAACGGGTGAAGCCATCTCAGCCCCTACCACACCTCCATAGAATTTGGCGAGGTTCGCCGCGACAACGCCTTGGTGTTCCTGGGCAAGTACCGTTGGCACCGGGGTCGAAACGTCATGCCCCACGCTTGCCCCGTGATACTCTGTCATCGAAGCCAGGACCACACCCTCTCGGTCCTTTGCTGTCACAGTATGGAGAGGGCCCGCCGCCTCCTGCCCGTGCTGGTCGTTCCCGTAATACTTCATCAAAGATGCCGCAGCCAGCCCATACCGGTTTGCCGCGTCAATGGTCATGATTGGGTCAGTCACGGCCTGTCCGCGAACTCGCTCGGTCTGCTCTGTATGGTACTGGATCATGGTCGGGCACACCACGCACTCCTCGGCTTTGGATACCTGGGTGTGCGTTGGCTCGTCTACCCGGCGGCACCGGTTTCCGCCGCCTGTCTGCCCAATGGCCGTCAACGTGGGAGTGACCAGCATTTGATTCCCTGCCGTTGTCACAGTATGTACCGGCATATCCGCAGGTAGCCCTACACTGTTGGTCGTGTTTGTGACGGTCACGGGGGCCATCAGCGGCGATGCCAGGCCGTTCCTGTGCTTCGCTGTTACCGTTTTGAGCGGATCTCCGAGGGTTTGCCCACGGAACTCCCCGGCGTGATTCACTGTCACCAGGAAGGGCGAAGCTGCCTTGATGACAAACTTGTCGACACCACGGGCTACACGGCGCATGGTATTCGGCCGGAGCGGGCGCTGGGCTGAAATTCCGTACTGCTCCTTGATTTCTTCCCTGGACGAGAAGATCGAAGGCGTCGGAAGTCCCCAGTCGATGATCTCAGCGGCACAACGCCACGGATTTTTCGCTCCAGTCTTGACCGCCTGGCTATCAGCCGGAGCATGTGTGGGCTCAGGCCACACAATAGGCCGCCCGTCGCGCCGTGCGATCAGGAAGAATCGCTTTCTGGTGGTAGGGGCACCATAGTCGGCAGCCACCAGTTCCCGCCACTCCATATTATAGCCGAGATCTCGGAGTTGCTCCAGCCATTTATGGAATGTGGTTCCCGCCAGCTTTTTTACTGGTTTTCCTTTTCGGACCGGCCCCCATGTCTGGAACTCCTCAACGTTCTCAAGGATAATCACCCTAGGGCGCACCGTCCCGGCCCAGCGGAGCACAATCCAAGCAAGCCCTCGGATGTTCTTGTCGACAGGCTTGCCGCCCTTTGCTTTGGAGAAGTGTTTGCAGTCCGGTGAAAACCAAGCCAGCCCAACAGGTCTACCCCGGCACACCTCATTGGGGTCAATGTCCCACACGCTGGCCTGATAATGCACCGTATACGGATGGTTCGTCTTGTGCATCAAAATCGCATCCGGGTCATGGTTGATGGCAATATCGACTACCCGGCCGGTGGCCAGCTCAATACCCGTCGAGGCGCCACCGCCACCGGCGAAGTTGTCCACGATGATCTCATCGAATACGTCGACCTGTCCAATAGCTGATTTACTCACCGTCATCCTCCCTTCTGCCCGTCTGGAGCCACCGAAGGCACTCTTCTTTGGTTTTGAAGTCTTCCGTCCATGCGTCGCCGGTCATGTTGTCGATTCCAGCATATCCGGTCGGCTCCTTTACGAAAAACAAACCACGGGGCTCCCTGTTGGTAATGACCTTATAGGCATCCCTCGTGCTGATCTGCTTCGGCTCTTCCATGAGCTTTATTGGGCACCAGCGGGGTGCCGTCTTAATGTCAGGCACATCCGAACCGCCCTTCGTGTAGGCAATGAACCCAGGCCCAACGGCTGTGCCGGGCACGATTTTGTCCAGTTCTGTCGGCGCATTCGGATGATTGCAATAGCAGCACCCTCTCGGGCGGCTCATGCCCACATTGCTCGTTGACACGTTGTTTCTGATGGGGACAATCAAGTAGGGACAGGCTGAGCAGCGAATATCACGCCTCATCACCGCCACCTCCCCGCATGAACTCCTTCAGCGTTGTGAACCCGGCGGCCAAGATATCATCGTCGCTCATTTTCAGGGAGCCAGACAGGGCATCATACAGGCTACGCCCATTCAGCAACTCTCCAAACGAGTCAACGGCATTGTTTGCGATTTCCGCCATACGTTCGGGCGAAGCAAAGTCTCTGACGCTTTTCTCACACATTGCTCTACACCTCCTTGTAGCAGTAGTCTCCGCATCCGTCATCGCAGAGGGCTGGGGCGTGGCCAGTGACGAACGGGGCCATGCACACCCCCTGCGGATTGAACACACAACTCTCAGAATCGCACTCTGTGCAGAGCTTCTTCAGCTTTAGAAAGGTCTCATAGTCCATTCTGGCTATCCTCCTTATACTTCGTCGTAAATCTATAAACCGTCTACATCCTTGTCGGTGTCGACGGCTCTCCTTACTTTGTCATAGCTTAGTTTGTATGCCGCCGCCGCATCGATGAGTGATCCGTACGCCTTGCCATCGTTCACACACAGCACAGGCTTGGCTCAACATCTTCCATGCGGAAGTAGTCCTCTATCCCCTTGTGGATTATCCGCTCCGTGTAGCTTTGCTGGTTTCCGTCGCTCCAAACACGGGTGATGATGTGGCCCTCCTTCTCAGGGAGGTCGCCTTCGTCCGCCGTGAACTCAACAAGTGCCAACTGCAAGTCGCAGTCTGCATCCGGTCTGCGAAGGTCAATCCAGATTCCGGGGTTCTCTGGATCGTTTGACACTCTCGCAATGATGGCCCCCAACGGGGTTTCAACTCTCACGCAATCGCTCATCCTGCTCTTGCCTCCAATTCGTTGATATTTTTCGGCGCATGAATTTCCTTGAGGCTGTCCTTCCAGGCCGATCCACACATCCCATAGACATCCCCGACACCGTACCTGCCACAGTCATCGCAACCGTCCGGCATAGCAGAGCGGATAAAGCGAATTGGAATACGCACGTCCTTTTCCAATTCGATCTCCAGAACGCTGCCACCGCCGGCCCAAGGGTCAAACAGCCCGGTCATCGTTTCTTTCCCCAGAACAATGTATCCGCAATACGGATTCTTGGTGGCGTCGTAGAAATGCCCGTTCCGGTCCTGGAGTTTGATGCACCGGTTCAGCTCGATCAGGTCCCGGAGCGTCATCCGCACCAAAAACGTCAGCGTCGCCATGTGGGACGGCAGGTTGGCCAATTCTTGCCGACAGGTATCGAGGAATCCTTTCGGGTCCGCCACATCTCCTTTTCTGAGGGCTCTCCAAAGCTGCGTCTTGGTGTAGCCCTGCTGCCGGGCCAACCACAGAAGGGAGCTTTTCTCGTCCAGTCTGGCATCATACTGCCCGTACCAGCACGGGTATGCGCTGTTCAGCGTATAGTCGTAGTTGCCGTCGCCGGTGTCAAGCATGATGTTGACAAAAAACTCCTGCTTGAGGAAGTGATCCTCCGGGTACGTCCAGCAAACAAGCTCCTCAATCACAGGCTCAAGCTCATCCTCAGCATCACCCAGACCGCCAGGGTACGGGCCGTCGCTGCTTTCGAGCTTTTCACGGAGCTCCTTTTCCAGGTCACTCCTGTACTGGCACTCCGCCTCGAAGTACCACTCCTGCATTTTCTCCCACAGCGCCAGCCACGGGTCACTGGAGCCGCAGATCTCTCCGGCGGTTTTGCTGCTCATCTCGTCCCGGTAGTCTGCATAAATCTCCATCTCAAAGGTGCCATCCTTCTGCTTGCAGTAGAAGTAGCTCTCGCTGAGGATGTCTGAGACTGCCGCTCTCATCTTGTCAATCATTCCTAATCCTCCTCGTCATCGTCTACGGCTCCCTCATCCATCGCCGAGGACGGGTGCTGCCAGTCGCAATACCAGAACAGGCGCTCGGCTTTCTCCCTGTCTCCGCCGCACTGTTCCACGAAGTCATCGCCGGTATAGCAGTTGGACACCACCTCGTCGATAACCTCATCGTCGGTGATGCAGGTCTCTCGTGGGATAACATTCAGGTACACGTCCGGGATGTAGATGATCTCTTTCCCGGCCTTGAACTCCTCCGCCTTGAAAATCTCGCAGTCCTGGCCCGGCCTAAAGTCGAAGGCATCATCCATGAAATACCCGGCTTTCAGGTAATCTCGTAACTCAGCTTTGGTCATTTCCTTCACTCCTCTCTACTCAGGCGGCCTCTTTCAGCCGCAGCCCATAAATCGGTCTCCGCTCCTTGACCGTCCCGACCTCCCACCATTCACCGCTGCCGTAGTAGTCCTCTGCGTACACCCTGCGCCTGTCCGTAGTGTCCAAGGCACGGATCTGTCGCCCGCAGAGGTCAGAGTAGGAGAACTTTCTCATTGCGGAAAGCACATCCTTAGAGTCAATTTCCGCTCCCAGGACCGGAGTAATTCTCAGCTCTCCAAGGAAGTGACGCTCATTCTCCTCCCAGCCGCCTTCGCCGTCTGCCCACATATCCAGATAGAACACATCGAACACCTGGGTCTTATCTTCGCTCATACAGCATCCCCCTCTCTGGCCAGCCACTTCAGGCATTCCGGCCCGTCCGGGAACTCCTCATATTGGAGCTCACCGCCGCCGATCTTGATTCCGACAACGCCGCTTCCGCTGTCATACACGAAGCGGCCTTCCGGCTTCTTCTGCATCAGCCACTGAAGCTGAGCCTCATTGACCGGGCAGCGATACCACTGCCGATCCTCGGTGATTACCCCGCACTCGTTGCAGGCGTAGAACGGAACTCCAAACCGGTTGACTCTGAGCTCCGACTCGGTCTCCTCACCGCAATGCGGGCAGGTTCTTTTCAGGATCATCACGCCACCTCCTCTAGTGCATCAGCCAGCTCATTGAGCATCTCCTGGATTGCATCGGCGTCCTTGACCAGTGTTTTGATGTCCGGGACTCCGCTGACGCTGTGCCTGGCCATCACCCACATCTCGATGTGCTCCTCGGTGTCAAAGCCGTCTGCATACTCGCGGGTGGCTTCAACCAGATTATCCTTCTCATGAACATAGAAGGAAAAGTCTTCTCCGGCCGGGCTGTACTTTCCCAGTTCAACGCCGCAGTTCTCGTCCTCGTAGAGGCTCCACCCGAGCTCCTCGGCCTTCTCGCGCAGTTGTTCGTCCATAACCGTTCTGTCCTCCTTTGTTCGCCAACTGGAAACACTGGCCCGCATTACGGCCTCTGTACCTCTTTGTGGTGCTTCTTTTTCTTGACGGTAAAGTATATTCCCTCACGCATTGTCGCCGTTCTCGGTCCTTTACGGCGATTTTGCGAGGTGTTACGGGTGCATCATCAGGGGAGCTGTAGCAATTCCGCTTCTCTGGCCATCACTTCATCCAGTCTTGCGCTCAGATTGTTCGTGAGCCAAAGGTCTGCCGGCACATAGCCACTTGCGCTATCGCTGACCAGCACCTCGTAGAATCCATCCTTCACGGCTTGGGCAAACCCAAGATCCGCTCGGCTCTCCCTCCAGGCGTCGATCAGTCTGACCTTGTGCCGCTGGAGCTGTTCCAGACTCATGCTATCAATCGGTCTCGCCAGCAAGCTCCTCGCCGTCTGGATGTTCACTTGGCTACCGCCCCCTCTGCGGTTTCCTTGTTTGCTCTGGGCCCATACAGCTTCGTCACGAGCTCAACGCCCTCGCTGATTGCCGTCTGGATGTCTGTCCCGATCTGCTGGTAGAAGCCGGGATAGATAAGGCACTCGTAAGCCCGAGCCATCGTACTCCGCTGCTCCTTTGTGATGTTGATTCTGAAGTCCTTTGCAATTCGCAGAGCCTCTTTGAAGTCATCCCTGGCAACCGCTGCCCGGACGATGTCCGTTTTCTTGACCATGTTCTGCACCTCCAAGTCCATCTGGTCGCCAACTGTTAGCCATATGGTTATCTGATAATATGATTATACTACATTACCTACCTATGTCAATATGTTTCCGCATTATTTTTCTTGATTTTTTCCGTATTGCATCTATTTTCGATTCTGCAAACAAAACAGCGGCCCCAGATCATTCCAGGGCCGCCTCGTTCAGGCATTCGGCTGCGCTATGTACTTTTTCAGTTCAAGGAGAGCAAAGAGCATCGCATCAATCTGGTTGTTTACATACTCAAGCCTATCCTTCATCCCGTCCGAAGCCGGCGGGCAGATGGGCGGCTCATGGATTTTCTCGGCTCTTTGGGTGCCCGGCCGGCTCAGCTTATACGGAAACACTTCGGTCTTCAGCCAGTCTCGGACTCCATTATCGCATCCGATCATTTCTAGGATGGTGAGTCCGCCGGCCTCATCCGTGAAGTACATCTCGTAGGTGCGCCGGTTCATGCCGCCGGTTTTCCCCCTCGCCGGGTACAACAGCTTCAGCATCCTTACCCTAGTCTGGTCTCGGAACTCTCGGGCGCACCACTTCTCCGGGTACTTGGTACCACAAGCCTTCAGAATGTCCCGTGCCGCATATAGAGTCTCGCCCTCGTGCAGAAGAACTCGGACGGACTTCCCTTCCTGCTCCACGACCGCTGCCTTGCCGGCGATCTCAACCTTTGCCGTTCCGGTCATACAACGCAACCTCCCCTCGTGTGAGCCGCAGCGAGAATGGCGTTGCAGACCTCCATGTGGCCAGCGAGCTCCTCCATTTCGGCCATCAGGCCCTCGATCTTGTCTCTGATTTCGAAGAACGCAAAAGACCCTCTTATTCTCTGTTCCTGCTCGTCACTCCCCATTTCGAGGAAATGGAGGTAGGTGTGCTCGAAAGCCTCCAGGTAGGCATCGAGCTTTGCTGCATCCAGCCTGAGCTTATCTGGTGTGGTAATCATTTGTACTGCCCCTTTCAAATTTTCTTGACGGTTGGAGGCAGCCGTGGTATACTCTACTCATCTGGTGTGTGAGTATACCCGTTACTGCAACGGCTGCTCAACTCCTGAACCTTCGGTGGTGTAAACACCGGGGGTTCTTTGTTTTTTACAACTATATTATAACATTTTACCGTGCAAAAGCAAGAGATTCCCATCGGTTAACGGTTGTTTTCTAGCCCGATAATTGGCGGAAATGCAAAATGCCTCGCATCATACGATGCGAGGCTAAGCTCATTTATTCGTAGCCGTGCTTACCCTATCTCTCTTTTAGAATGACCGCAGCCATCTCCTCAAACATCTCAATTTGCTTTGGTGTCGGATTCCCCTCTAAAAAAATTTTTTCAATTTTTTTGAGTTTTTCGTCCTCAGAGGGAACTACCAGGTCTGGAAACAGGCGATTTGGGGACACTTGGAGCTTTTGGCATATCACAACAAACAGTGGGAGGCTCGGAACCTTCGCTCCACTCTCTATTTGCCGCAGGTAAGAGGCCCCGATGTCGCAAGCCTCCGCCAGTTTCTCACTGGTCATCCCCTTGCTCTTTCTTGCTGTATTGATCCGTTGCCCGAGCTTCCTTTTGTCCATGTCTTTGTACCTCCCCAATATGCGCCATCAGTGAATGCCTGCACTCTTATAGCTTACATTCATGTCACGTTTTGGGCCAGTCTCTATTAGGGCGCAAAATTCACTAATCGTATGCTATTAGAGTGCACACTCAAAATAGAGGTCCGAAATACCGTAAAGAAAGCGGCTGCATCCCTTCTTTGGGGCGCAGCCGTTTTTCTGCCCTCTGGAACTCCTGGGGCAATCCGAAATGATGTAGTGTATAGCTGACCCAACGTGAATCGACCTACGCTGGTCTTTACCTCCCCCATAGCTCCGTACTTATTTGGTCCAGCTCCCTATTGAGTGCCTCGTGTCTGTCGCAGTATTCATCCTTGTCGATTTCGCCGGTACGCTGCATAGAGCGCACAATTCTCATTTCCTCTGGAATCTGTCGATACCTCATTCGTAGCTTGTCTTGCCTTGTGGCTTTTGCCTGAAGTTCGTCTTGCCATTTCGCCCACAGCGGGGTCGTGAACTCTTTCCATTCTACCGGAGGCAGATCCACCGTCGGGTAGTCCCTGGTCTTATCATCGACATTCAGTGGCGGGTGTTCCTTCAGGATAAAGTATATCTCATACAGGTTCATATCCGCCTCTGTCTCAAATTCGGCGTACTCAATTTTGGTCACAAGCTCAATGGAGATCGTACGGTGCATCGGTTTCTGGAACAGGTGCCCTCGGATTCGATTCTGGAGAGGCTACTTTGTCCGGCCTATGTAGATCAGGTCGTTCCCATACCAGATTCTGTATACCAGGAAGCCTTGAATCTTCATTGGCAACTCACTTCACGATCTGAAACCCTGCAAACCGTGCCAGTCCAGCGCTCCCATCCGGGCATTGGTGTGGCACGTCCATCTGGGCTTTGTGCAGCCACGGGTTCCCAGCGAATAGCTGATTCTGCACGACCTTGCCGAGCAACTCCGGGAGTTGACTGCAAGGAACCTCTTGGGGTTGCCCTGATGTCAACATAGCTCCGCAGATCGGGCACTTGTAGACCGCCCTATACAAACTCATTCGTCATCCTCCTTCAGCTTCAGTTAGACGTAGGAAAACCGCTTTCCCTGGTTCTCCACATGGGCAGTTGTATAAAATCGTTTGTAGGACAAAAAGTCCTTTCTGTCCTTTCCCGGTGTCGACCAGTTCAACATCAACGCTGAGCTTCGACCATCACCTCTCACAAAGATATATCGCTTTGCATTTGGTTTTCATCAACAGCTCACCCCGCCATCTTACCAGTGCCATGAAAGCTCATGGCGATGCCGTCTGATGTCTGAAGCACAATATCGCACAGAGTCCCTTGCAAGATAGCGTTGCAAACCATTTCGTAGAACGTGCGAATAAGCATTTCATACTCCGTGCCCATGTGTTGCTCCACATTTCCTGCGGTTATCTTTAGTACCCGGTACATTTTCCTCTTTCTGAACATGGCTCCTCCTTGTCGAATCTTTCCCTTAGCTGGAACACGCTTTTGCCTGCCCCTTTCATTGGACGCTCAGTTTTTTGCTGGATATCCTCAAGCCTAGCCCAATACTCTGGGAGTAGCCTCCGCATATTCCGCAACTCCCGGAGATTCTTATTGGCGCAGCACCAGCAGGACACCCGATCAAGCACGTCGTAGAGCCGGACGGTCCCGGCTCCGGCATCTTCCTCCCAGGTGTACCCACGCTCGTAGCAGTACCTCAAGCAATCCGCCTCGGCCATGTCCCATGTGTCAAGAGGGAACGCCTTGGAGCCCTTCCGCTCCTTTTCAAGTCTTCGGACCTCGTCGGCGGCAATCCCGACGTACTCAATAGCACCCTTACAGTACCGCTCAATCACCGAGAGCTTGTCCCTGGTTCCCCATCTACACCGGCCACCGCACCAAGAATACCCGTTGTGCGGCCCGTTCGGCCCGTTCACCGGCTTATCGAACATCTTCCACTCGAAGTCGTAGCCAGGATGGAGCTCCGTATAGAGGACACCCTTTTCCTTCAGGATCGGCACCAGCCTGTCCCTGATGTCATAGATGGCCTGGAACTCCATCCCGGTATCGTAGAATACTACCTCATCCAGCGGCCAGCCTTCTTCCAGGAGCCGCAGGAGCATGGCGAGACTGTCCTTCCCGAAACTTACGCTTGCAATTCTTTTCACACCGACCACAAACCATTCCGGCTGCGGTCAACGGCTTAATCCTCCCAAGCTACTTACCATGTAACCCGACGGGTCCGTTCGGCTTTCACGCTGTAACAAGCAGTTTTACACCAGACTTTTCAATCCTCTGGAAACCCGGTCTACCGGGCTTGGTGTTATCTCCTTTCTCCGTTTTCTCTGTCGAGGAAGACGATTGTATCCGCCCGACACATCGCCACAGTCCCGTCATTGCTTTCGATTATTCCGATGGAGAAATTCCCAGGACCCTCCTCGCAAAAGTCCTCATAGTCGGAGCCCCAGCCGTGGAACCTGCCCACAACATCGTGGCGCTCACCTTTGTACCAGTAGGTGCCCTTGCAAGGACGGAGCGCCTCGGTTGGATGAGGATTGCGCTCCACCACCACACAACGCTGATTTGTAACCGCCTCGGCCAGCTTTATCATCTGCTCCTCGGTGAGTCTCCCCAAGTCCATATGTACTTCGGTGCAATCTGCCAGTTGGATGCTCGGATCTTCCAGCCACGTCTTAAAGCTCTCGACCTGGCCCACCAGCTTCTGCGCATTGCCACAGAAGCAGATTGCCCGGTCATCCACATAGCACAGTGCCGGGGGCTTTTCAGCCAAAACGCCATCTACGACGATCTGGTTCTCGGCGAGGTAGTCCTTGACAGCCTCCATACCCTCGCTACTGGCGCACCTGGTAGACACTATAACCACCATGTACCCGTGCGCCCGCAGGCAGTCGATGGCCTCAATGATTCCAGGTACAACGGGATCCGGGATGACGCTGGCTCCCTGCCATCCACTCTTGTAAGAGTGAATAACCCCGTCAAAATCGAACACCACAGTTGGTCTATATTCTTTCTTATCGTTCATGGTTGACCCCCTCGTTTTTCCACATTAGTCATTCTCTGGTTCCAGCCCAAGTTTCCCGAAGATTTCATCCTCCGTGTCACCCTGCCGTTCCCAGGAGATATTGATGTGACCACACACCGAGCATTGGCTGACAGTCACAGTTACGTTCCAATGGATATCTTTGTCCTCCATCAGACACGGTAGTAGCTCATTTATCCCGTCTGGCTTAATTGTGATGCCTCCCGGATGCCTGCACCTTTTCACGAAGGGTACACCCCCGTACCGTTACAGGCAGGACACTGGCAGTCCTCCATCTGACCGGCGGCGTCCGGTTTTCTGATGGTCCCTTCACCTCCACAGGTCTTGCAGAGGTAGTCTTTGACGGCGTCGTTCAAAGTCTTGATTGCCCGGTCTACGTTCGCAAGCTCGGCGTCGATCTCCGCAATCTTCCGATCCGCTTCAGCTCTGATCTGCTGCTTCTGTCCATTCAGGCTGACCCTCTTGCGGTTCAGGGCTCCGATAACATCAGCCATTTTTCATCCTCTCTCGCCCGTGTATGGCGTCAATCACAGCAATGGTATTCTCTCGACCAGCAAGCGGCCTGTCCAAGCCGTTGCGCTCGTGCCAAGTCTCGGCGCATTTCGGGCAGTACAGAGCGCTTCCGTAACTGTCCCATCCATGGACAACCACGGTGCAGAGAACATTCCCGGTGCAGTACCTGAAGTACCTGGTCGCCCCGCAGTTGCTACACTGTATTTGCACGTTTCTCACCTCCCGCTACATGGCAACGCCTGCCATCTTCGTACCGGTAATCATGCCCGTCGAGCCGGAAAGGGTCTTTCACCATGCCGTGGCACCGAGCCCATATCGAATTTTGGCTGATGAAGTTCTTCTTCGCCGCCTCCCTGCCGGATGCGTAGATGGCGACAACATTTCCCTTCTGGTCGATTTTCATTACAGCCTTCCTGCGGCTCCGGCAGGACAGCCTCCCACACTCGCTCTGGGGCACAAACACCAAGTTTTCTTTCGCGCAATCCAGCTTCTGCCCGTTCCGGTGGATGATAGCGTATCCAGGGCGCCGACCGCCCAAGAAGGCATCGGCCATCAACCAAACCAGCGGGATCTCAATCGGTTTGTTCTCCAGAGATCTCATTTTCACCATGGCCCTGGATCTTCCGCCGCCCAGGTATGGTTTCAACGTGTACCACTCGCCGTTGCTGAGCTGCTTCTGGACACACGCCTCTTCGTTGATCCGGTAGAGCCTCCGGTATCCGTTGATTTCTTTCCATGTCACCGACATCAGCCTCCCTTCAATCCCTCACCGGGAGCAGCGCAGACACTTCACCCCTGACGATCTCAACTCGCCCTTCCGTCACGATGGTGTAGGCGTGTGGGCCGTGCCGATTCAGGAACTCCAGAAGCGGCATCACCGCCTTGGTGAGCTCGTCGCAGAGCCTCCTATTCCTCTTCGCCGCTTTCAGCATTTCTGCCTTCTCCATCCTTTTCACTCCCTTCCTCAAACTTCTCGTTGCGGTAGTCAGCAGCTTCCTTCAGCAGCGCCATCATCTCATCCAGCCGGACGGATACCATGAACGGCCTTCCGCCTCGCACAGAGATGGACACAACACCGTTCTCAAAGCTGGCCATCATCTTGCAGTTTGCGAGGTGCTGACTTCCAACACCAACGACCTTCTTTTTCTTGACTGTGAAGTTCGTCATTTGGCACTTCGCCATCAACTCGACCCCGTCCTCCGGGTCCCCTATTGCAACCTTCGGGAGCCGCCGGATTCCTTCAGCGATCTTCTCACGCATTCTTTTCCCTCCAATCTTCTCTGCAATCGGGCCAGCTTTGCGGTCCGGTACTGGCAAACCTCGTCCTCGATTTCCAGTATGAGCTTCAACTGTTCGAGCATGATCTCCACATCGGCGATCTCATCAGCGATGGCGTCTCGGTTGTCCTTTCCCCGCCACATCTTACAGATTTCCTTCTGAAGCTCAGACATCTCCTCCAGGACCATCTTCGTCTGGGCCTCATTTCCCCACTTGGTGACGGCCCATTGGAGAATGTCTCTCTCGTGCATCATATCCTGGTACTCCTTTCCTTCCATTGCTTCCTGAGAGTGCTCATGCGGCAGATGACCTTCCTGCAATTCTGGCAGTAAGCCATGTCCCCGCCGGATTGCCCCTCCGCGTTGTCGTACATCTCCCCGTTTTCCTGCTCTTCCATGTTGAACCCGCAACGCCACGGAATGCGGTACAGGGTGGTCTTCGTAAAGATCCCCTCGGTGCTCCCGCAATGCGGGCAGCAGATGATCGGTTTCCGATTGCTCATCCCGCACCTCCTACTTAGCATAGAAGCACCAGAAGGGCCGAATCGTGATAATGCAGCGCCTCCCGTTTTTGATCCGCTCCTGCTCAGCCCATCTGCTCCCGCCCGATTCTTGAAGCAGGAACCCGATATGGTGCGACCCATCCAGCTCCGCGTTCTCATCAAATGGCCTTGGTGCTTTTTCAATCCACTGCCGAACGACCGGGCCGATGATTTTCGGGTCGTAGTCGAATGGGTACTCAGACCAGCCGTCTGGCGGCACCTCGTCGTGTAGAGCCCAGCCGATGCAATAGCGGCCATCATCGGAGATTTGATACACACACTTCGCAGGTTTTTCTCTCCTCATGAAGCATTCATTCTGGTCGGAATATCTCATCGCAAACTCAATGGCCGCTTCAAGCTGCCGCATATCCCCGCTGATTTCAAGCACTTGATTCGATGAAAACATCATACCCTATCGGCCTCCCTCAGCTTGCCGGACAGCATCCGGGTGGTCTTGATGCCGTGGTCGTAGAACTGGGGGAGGTATCGCTTTTCCATCGTCTGCCAGACAGCCATGGACCCCCGCCATGCGTTGTGGACCTCTCCCGCAAGGTGGGCGTTCCCATCCTTCCCAAAGGCATAAATCTCGGTGTAGCTCACTTCTCTCCCTCCGTTTCGTCCAGATAGGTCGCCTGAAGATCCGCGATGTGGGTCAGCACCGCCAACGGGAACTTCTCGAAGGCATTGCCCACCGAATAGCCCCCGCCCTTGAACTCGGTATCAGAGAATCCCATGTGCCAGCGGATGGCCATAGCCTCCTCACGGCTCAATTTCATGAAGCCGGAAATGATGTAGACCGACTTCTCGCCGTGGCCGTAGGGAAGCTGGTCATTTACGACGTAGAACGGATACTTCTCCCACTGGCCCTGCCCGTTCTTCCGGTTCCGCATTTCCACACCGTAGAAGTTGGCCTTGCAGATGTCGTGCAGGAGCCCGCAAATCGTGATCGTCTCCAGCTCTTCCGCCGTCGGGAAATACTCAACCGGAGCGCCCGGCTCCGTTTTTTCGGCCTTATACAGCCGCAGGAGCCGCTCAAAAACATGGATGCTGTGTTCCACCAGCCCGCCGGGCCGGGCCAGATGGAAGCGGGTGCTGGCCGGGGCCTCGAAGAAGTCAGTGGACTCCAGCCACGCCAGGAGCTTGTCCGCCCCAAGCCGGGAAACATTCTGCCGGTAGATTTCCAAGAATTTGTCTTTCATTTCGCTTTCCTCCTCAGTGATTCGTCACCACCCAGGACGCCAAAAACAGCACCCCAGATGTCGCAAACAAGGCTACAAAGCCCTTCTGCCTGTCCTTGCCGTCGGCGATTGCGCCAAGAGCCGAGATAGCGCATACCGCCAACAGCAAAATTCTAAAGCCCAACACGACTATTCCTCCCTTCTAAGTGTCGCCTTGGCGTAGCCTCCCAGAATGATTCGCTTTGCATCGTCTGCACTAAATTGGTACGCATCCTCGCCGGCGTCGAATTGGTCGAAGTAATCCTCGCTAAATAGGCTGATCTGCCGATCATCTGCGGCGGCGGTGCAATCTTTCTCGGCTCCGTATATGTACCAATCCATAACATCGTATTTGTTCTTCCACCTATCGAAGCTCCGCCCTTCCAGCATTCGCTCGAACGCCCACAGGTACGCTTTCTCGAATTGCGGCCACCGCTTGAACTCGGCGGCAATCTTCTCGGATGATGCCAGAGGGCATCCTACGCACCCAATTCTGGTCATTCCCTCGTCATACAGCCGACAGTACGGGATCTTCTCAGCCCGGATGAAATCCCACACCTGCTCGTCTGTCCAGTTGACGATTGGATGGAAGAAGTTCACGCCTTTGTCCGCTTGGCAGGTTTCGTACTTTGACCGGCTTTTCCGGCGGGGGCTTTCAGCCTTTCGGACTCCGGTTACAGTAACGATCCCGTCTCCTCTCCCGCACACGTTCCGCTCTTTGAACTCTTGGCAACAGTACCGGCATATCCGAGTCGGTGGGAAGCCCTTCTTAATGATGAGTTGATACATCGAAATGCGGGGGGACTCCACAATCACATCCTTGTGCTCCGCCTTGATGAACTCCAACAGCTCCAGCGGGTCGACTGAAGTTTTACTGAACCGGGCCGTGTACGGAACTCTCGCCATGTCGAGCAAGCGTTTTATCACCACGCTGTCTTTCCCACCAGAAAACCGGAGGCAAATGTGACTGTGTTCCGCAATCGCCCGGATTTCCTTAATCGCCCTGTGGACAAAGTCCTCTGTCCCAAACAGCGTGTGCTCCACGAGAGAGCTACCCTCATAGGCCGACGCTCTGTTCTCCACTGCTGGTTTCATTTTTGCCCCAACTCCCTCTGGGATGCGAAGTACCCTTTCAGTGCGTTATCCTCGATCATCTGGACAACCGACGCCGGCAGTTGGATAAGCATAGAATTGCAGGAAAACCGTTCGTCTTCGGGGTATGTGTCCAGCACGGCCGCAAATTTCTCGGCCATTTTGTCACCATCCATGTTTGCCGCAGGATCTACCGCCTCGAAAGCATGGTAGATTCCGCTCTCGCACTTCTGGTAGGCATAATACAGTTCGACTTGATAGGGTCCGTGGTCGTTCATTCGACAGGCTCCTCCTTCCAGGCCGCAAGTGCGTCTCTACAATGAACCCTTGCGCCCCTCAAACACTCTATTGGTTTTACTGCATACAAGGGCGTGCTTCGCATCGAAGAAGTCATCAGACAGCTCTTGCAAAGGTTTTCTCCCGCTATTTCTCGCAACTCTTCATCCGTCTTTCCGCTGTAATACTCCCCGTTGGTGAGCCGCTTGGCGATATAGGCCACGCCACGGTCAACGTATATCTGAGACAGCTTGAGAGGCCAGCTCATGCACCATCCCTTGTGATACGTCTTCCCATTTACGATGAACCACTCGTGTTCCAGGAACTCGGCTACGCTTACGACCTGCGTCCCTTTTTTGAATTTCCTCTTTCCCATAGCTGTCTCTTAGATGATCTTGTTGAAATCGAACGCAGGCACCATCTTCCCGTCGCAGTCCTCCTTCTTCGTAAACAGCGGCAGGGCGGTGATTCCCTTCATCTTTATTATGTTCTTCACATGATTCGGCATATTTTTTCTCCTCAAAATCCATTCCAGACTTGCTGGCTATGGTACTCAAAACACTCAGCGTCACAGCAATCCTCATCGGTCAGATCCTCCAACCGCTTCCTGCTCCGGGATATGAACAGGTCGGAGTCCATCGGAGGTTTCGGATTGTTGTCGCACAAGAGCTCGTCCACCCCGAGGAGCTGCCGGTACACCTCCGGCTCGTTCTCCTTCAGGTACTTAAAGAAGTAGTTCTTATGGAACGGGCAGAACGCACAGGCAGAAGCCTTTGTATCCAGCCCCCACACGTCCTTGATGTAGGCGTAGTTATCGGCCCGGACCAGCTCCATGTCAACCAAAGGGAACCGATTCACGAACATCGGATTCGGACTCTCCTTGCACCGGCGCTTTTCCTCGAAGCTGAACCCCATGTGCATCTCATGGGCCTTTTTGTCCTCATCTCTGAGCCGCTGGCCCTTCTTATAGCCCAAGACCTCCCAGCGGATGAACTTCGAGATTTGCTTGACCTTGTAGTCGATTGTGCAGTTCCTCGGCATTCTCGACTTGTGGCCATCATCGCCAAGTGTCCACCACGGGATGCTGACTACTCGCTTCTTGCCGAAATTCCTCATCAGGTCCTGGTAGAGCGGGGTGTTGAGCTGCTTATACCGGATACCGGCGGTTTCACAAGCATCACGGACGAAGTCTGCCTGCTTTTTCACCCAAGGAGGCTCAAACCCCAGGTCACAGAAGATGACCAAGTCATAGATTGGGACCTCCGGGTACTGGACGGGCCGACCTTTGCTGACCGCCCAAGCATTCTCACAGCTCATCAGTGCCAGTGCTGTCGACTGCATCCCGGCTCCGAAGGACAGTATCTTCAGACCGTGCCATTCCACCGGTTTCCCGTTCAGTTCCACCGTCAACTCACCCTCCTGAAAAAAACTGAGTTAAACTTCTTCCCAGGGAACTCCCTCAGCTTAATCTCGCTGCGCCAACCGCCGATCTCGACGCTTTCGACCTCGTAGGCTGTACCTGCCCCCAAGATTTTCCTGGCCTCCTCACGCTCATGTTCACGGCCATTGTCCGGGAAGGCGAACTCAACCTTGCAGCCTCGCTCGCAGTAGGTCGGCTCCTCCTTGTCATCAGCGCACTCAGCGCACGGCCACTTGCTTCCGTAATAAAGGAAAACTCCCTCCAGTTCCCGCCCGCACCTCGGGCATACCGGCTTTCCTCCATAAAGCATTGCTTTCCTCACTTTCTGGCGTCTTGTCTGGCTTTTTTCTGATAGCCAATCGGAAACGCTTGTGTAAAATTATACGCCGTCCTGGCGGTTCTCGCTTCTGGTGCTGCTTTTGTCCAGCTCCATGAGCCTGTAGAACAGGCTCACCGGTATCTGGATGCTTTCCATCTTCGCTTTGACGTGCGGCTTCCAATCCAGGGTGCCGGCCTTCACTCCCTCGTAGTCTGCCTCATCTGAGATCTGTCCGATAAAGCCTGTCCGGTCGTGGATTGCTTTCACTTTACTCATGGGCACCGCCTCTCCACCATGCGGGTTCCTGTTTCGTCACCCTTTTCCCGCAACGGGGACAGAACTGATAGAGTCCACTGCGTTCGTAGTCCTCGGCTTGCTGCACAGCAGATCCGCAGTAAGAGCACTCCTTCCAGTTGCTCCACTTCATCTCTTTCCAGTGTGGCTCAACCACAGGCTCTCCGGTTTCATCGAGGCCGAACTCCTCATCGAAGATGTCTTCGTCATACGGATCGCAGGCGCCGGAGCAGATGCACTCACCGTTGTAGAACACCCAGTACCACATCCCATCTGGTTTCTCAACCATCTTCCGCCATGCGTCCATGAAAAGCTTGGCCGAATCGAACGTATACCACGTCCGAACGGTGCTCTCCTCAATGCCCTCAACGAACCGCTCCCGGTCCTTGCTGGGATCACTGTCATCTGCAAAGGCCATGATGACAAGACCATTCACCTTCACAGCGTCTCCGCAGTTTCGGCAGATGAGGGACAGCCCTTCACCATCCCTGGTTACGTTCCTGGAAAATACGCCCCCGCACTTCGGGCACTTCGTATCCATTCCGTTTTCACTCCTATCTACTCAAATCTGATGTAATAGAAACCGGTGTACTCATCGACTTCGCTGTTTCTTACGTCCTCCTCCGGGTCATAATGCCCAGTCTGCACGGTTATGGAAGATAGCCCCTGGAGCACATCTTCCATAAAGTTTGCCAAAACCTCGCACTCGGCCTCCGACGGACACAGTATTTCAGCCCTATCCGTCCAAAACCCCGAATCGTTGTCAACAAGGTCGCTCCTCGGTTCTTTGGGCAGCGCCCACAGCAGATCTTTGAGGAGCCTGTCGATGCGGTCAGTGGCGTCCACTCCCTGCAACGTGTCGTCCAAGAGGCGTATGTACCCGCTCAGCCCGTTTTTAATCTGGTATTCAACCTCTTTCTCGTCGGATGCTGTGAAGCAGTACCGCGCCGTCGTGAAACCCTTCTTGCTGATCCACCAGCCCACCTTTCTGGTAAACGCATCCTGAACGGGCGTCAGGGTATAATCGCCGAACATCCGGCCGTTTTCTGCCAGAGAGCACTTCCTCAAGGCACCCAGCTCATCGCTCTGCTTCTGGAGAAGGTCATCTCTGATTTCAACCTTGCGGATGAGCCGGTCGTATGCCAGCGCAATGTCGCACGGGTTTTCTCCGTAACACTCATTCCGGCAGGTCTTCTTGTGCGGGCAGGCTTTGCATTTCGCCATTACGTTCTCCTCCTTTTGTATCTCGCCTTTCTTCTTGCCTCCCTGTGGCGGCGGATGCGCTCTCGTTCGAGGCGGTCAAGCTCCTCGTCATCCTCAAACTCAGGCAAGCTGTCGAGGAACCGCTCAATGAGCGGGATGCGCGGGAACACGAAGTCGGCAATCAGGCATCCGACACACAGAACGAACAGGCAGCCACCCAAAATCAGCAAGCAAACGACGCCTTCCTCTACCAGTTCAGGGCTCATCGCTTTTGCCTCCTCCGTTTTGGGTAAAACCGCAGACGCCTTCGAGCAGATGTGCGAAGCCTTCATACGGCTTCACCACCCACTCATCGCCTTCCCGGACCAGCTTGCCAATGCGTCGGCTGTTCGGCTGCCAGGTACATGTCTTCTGATCGAAAGAGTCTCCGAAATAAATCTCGCCCGTGCAGTATACAAATCCCGCTGCTTTCAGCTCTCTTACTGCGGCATTATGTTTCGCCACCCTGGCCCTTATCTCTTCCAGAGTCATCGCCTTTCGCCTCCCTTATGCGTTTCTGGCATCCGTCACAGCCTTTTGTGCGGCCTCGTAGCTGTCATACCAGTCAGCGTACACATCCTTGCGTCTGAGCGATGTAAAGCTGCTCTCCGGCTTCTCGTCGGCCAGTTTGCTCGCTGTGATGTTGGCCGTCACACGCCCGTTGTCGTAGAAGGAAGACACCACGCAGTACCAAGTCTTCCGGCCCTCCGGCATCAGGTCGTAGGCATACGCCGCATCTTCATTGAGCGGTTTCTCGTAAACGACATAGCCCCATGCCTCACGCCCGATTTGCTCGCAGAAAATCGGGCCGTTGAAGTTCCAGATTTCCTTGACTGGATTATCTTTTGGCTCCGGGTAGCTCCAAGGTTCCACCGGTCGCTCGATGCTGTAATACTTCATCCTTTCTCCCCCTCAACTTTTAACTCCTTCTCTTTCGGATGCCCCAGGCACCGCCCCATCAGGTGGGGCAGGCCTCCTTGCGGCGCTTGTTCTTACGGTTGTAGATGGAGTCCTCCATCCTCATCTTGGTCTGCCACTCACCCCAGCTCGGCATCCCGTCCTTGCGGGCCTTCTGGTACTCGGCCTTGGTGACGACCCGGCAGCTCTCGAGCCGCCACAGGTACCTCTCCTCGGTGTGGATGGCGTAGGTGGTGAAACCGCTGGTGCCGATGGCGTACACTTTCTTGATGCTCATTGAGAGTACCTCCTGTTTTGGGGACGCTTCAGCTTCCCACTACCTCCCCGGCTGGCTGCCGGGTGGTTTCGGCCGGTCGCTGTCCGGCTCTCATCAGGTGGGTCAGCAAGGGGTGCTGGCCAGAGACAGAATATTGACCGCTGCCCAGATTTCCTCAAACTCTTCCTCGGTCATGACATTTTCCGTCACGGCAACGATGATAAAGTCCAGCTTCGTCGCTTCCGGGTTCCCGGTGAACTCCAACTCATCGTTCATCTGAGCGGCCTCCTCGGTGTAGGCTCCATACGCTTCCAGCACGAAAGAAACCTTCTCGCTGTCGGTGTTCTCCAAAGCCTTCCGGGCTTCGCGCACTTTTTCAAAAAACTTTTTCATCAGATATACCTCCTTGATCTATTGGTCATTCTTGATTCCTGTCTTGGCTTGTCGTGCTTCAGATTTCCACGGGTACGAACTCCGGGTGCATCTGTCTCCACCGTTGCGCCCACTCGGTGCCGAACTTAAACTGGATCGCTGTCTCGTACTGCCATACGACTTCGCCTTCAACATCGTAGTCCCAATCGCAAGCAGCCATCCGCTCTTCGGAGTACCAGTGAAGATCGCCCGTCTCGGTGTCCATGTGGTCGTCTGCGCTGGACATCTCCGCATATACAACGTCGGATACCTTCGGAAACTTTGCTCCGCTGAGGATCTCCTCTGCGCTGATGACAACCTCGCTGCCGTCCTTGTAAATCAGGTAGTAGGACTGGTCGTTATGCCACTGGCTGTATGCGTAGTCGATAGCGTCTGCAAGCCGCTTGTCATACGCCTCGTTGGTGGTTCTAAACAAGTAGGCTCTGTGCTCATCCTCCGGCAAGTCCATGTATTCAGCGAGAGCTTCCTTCCGCTCCCTCTCGATCTCGGTCATCAGCTTCTTGATCTGAGCCTGAACGTACTTTTTGTTGCTAAGGGTATCCCACATATCGTTCTTGATAGTTCTCAGCACATCTTTCAGCATCTCGCTGCCTCCTCGGCCAGTCGGCTACTTGACTTCATCAGTTAGCCATTTGGTTATCTTATGGTATAATCATACCACATTACCAACCTATGTCAAGTGTTTACACATATTTTTTTCAAGGATTTTGACAATTCCGTTTATATTCGCTTATTTATATGTATGTTTTACAGTTTTTGCCTTGATTGTCCTATAAATGGCCTCTGGCAGGCTTTTGGCCTCATATGGGAAAGTGTATTGCCAACTGGCTAACAGCTGTTCACAGCCCTATACGCTGATTTAGCGGGGTGTTTTCGGCATTACTTGGTGAGTCGGTTGCAAAACGCAAAAACACCCCCGCTCCGGCCGAAGCCGAAACGGGGGTGCTCTCTATACCGCTATGCAGTTTTCCAGGACCTGCGAGGGGGCGCAAGCCCTCTGCACAGTGGACGCATCGGGCCGAAGGTCAGAGCCCGTTGACGCACTAATAAGAGGTTATGGTATCCTGCGTAGGCTCCTTGCCATCGGTGATGCCCAGACAGATCGTCTCCGCATATTCCGCCTACAGCAATCCCGCTCTCCCGAGCGCCGCCGCAAATTCATCCCGGCGCAGAATATCCTCTGGAGCGCCGCTGAGAATCTTGGCGTCCACCAACTGCTTCCAGTAGCCCTCCTTCTTGCTCCAAGCGGGCTCTGTGAGCTTCGCGGCGTGGTCTTTGGCTTTTTGCAGCAGCCTGTATGCCTGTTCATCGGTCATCTGAGAGATCATTGCATTGATATCCATGTCATCCTCCTCTTCGTCAAAAGCCCTGATATACGCCGTCACCAGCGTCTTACTGCGCTTCCTCCGGAACACCCCGCCGCCATTGGACTGGCTTCCGGCCTCCCCGGCGGAGGTGTTGCCCTCAATGGCGGTGATAGTCGAGCCCGCCACGCTCTCCACAATGCCGGTATGTCCGAAATTGTAGATAATGATGTCTCCGGGCCTGGGCGCGGTGACGATGCACTCCGGCCTGTTCTGCCTGTACCAGTTCAGCAGCGCGGAACAGCTGGCCGTGTGGTACGGCAGCCTGCGCCCCGCCTGGTCGAAGCACCACTGGACAAACGCCATGCACCAGGGATACTTCGTGTCCGCCGTGTCCCGAACTTCCCGCCCATAGAACCAGGTGTTGTACTTGACGTTGTTGCTGTTGGCGGGTCTCTCGGTAGTCCCCAGCTCCCCGGCGGCGATCTTCAGCACGTCTCTAGCCATTGCCGCCGCCCTCCATAACATCCTGCACCTTCTGGCTCTGAGTGCCGAAGTAGAACGCGATGATCACGGCGTAGATGGTCATGAAGTCCTGAGAGATTGCCCCCTTCAGCGCCATGACCGCAAACACGCCCGTCAGCACCAGCGTCACCAGGCTCTTAACGCTCAACAGGTTCCCCAGCCGCTTGATGATGCTCTCATTCATATGGTTCCTCCCTTTCCCCAGGCTTGTCCCCGGTCACTACCTTCGATATCTTGATCCCCGCCAGCAGCAGGGCTTCCACGCCGCCAGCGCCGAGGGTATACTGGATGAGCGTATCCGGCACCGCGCCCTTCACACAGAAGATCACGGTCATGGCCGCGATGAACGTCAGCAGAAACAGGCCCATGACTGCCAGAATGATGGTGGACGTCTTCACTCCCCCACCCCCGGCATTCCAGATGCCAGCCAGAACAGGAACGCACCGACCAGCGCGCTGATGATGCAGCTCACAAGGGCCTCCCAGCGTTTGGCGGGTTTTCCCGCCAGGTCCTTCGCGGTGGCGGTGAGTTCGTCCAGCTTTTCGTCCATGCTGTCCAGCTTCTCGTTAATGGCGGCGCGGTTCTGCTCCAGCGCGCCGATGCGCTCGAACATCTGGCGGTGGGTGCTGGACGAATTGGCGCGGTAGGTGTTGAACTCTTCCTTCAGCGCCTCCACCCGGGCCGATACCGGGCAGTCCTTAGGGTTGCAGTTTTCTGGCATGATATCCTCCTTTACATAATAGGGCAGTCCCTTCTTTCATCCTACCACCGTTGCGGACACGCACCCGATATAGAACCCGCCAGCCAGGGCGGCTTTGTCCGGGTTGAGGACGAAGGACACCGAGGTCCCGCCGCTGGTCATGGTCAGCTTGCCTGTCCCCGTTCCCGCCGTCTGGGTGACGGTCCCGGAGGCGTCCTTGAAGGTCAGCTCCGGATACCCTCCCGGCAGGCTGACTTTTAAGGTCTGGCTGCCGGACCAGCTCGCCGCCTTCACCTGGAGGACGGCCACGCCCCGGATGATGCGGGCCATGGAGCTGATCTTTTCCGTCTCCAGCCACGCGCACCCGAAGGCGCTGCTGTTGTTGAAGTGGGTCATACCGGTGAAGGGCGTCTCCGCCCAGTCCACGCCGCCCCCGCCGCTCTCCAACTGGCCCAGCCGTTCGTTGAAGATTTGATTGACCACGGCCAGCCCTGCGCCGTCCAGGGGTTTATCCATCGCAGTTGACATGCGGCCTCCCTTCCCCTCAGACCGTCACGCCCAAGATAGCCTTGATCTCATCCTCCGACAAGGGATCCAACTGGAACATATGACCCAGGGGGTCCCAGGCCGTTCCGGTCCAGCCGTAGTTCATATCTGTGTCTTCCACATTGTAGACGTCGCCAACGGTCAGGTTCTCAGTGGGCAGGGCATCGAAGCTGGCAACGCTACCCCGGTAAATATAGACCCCGGCCACATCGCTCTTCTTGGCAAAGCTGTCCGCCATCGTCATGGGGATAGCTCCGACTTCGATAGCGGTATAGGTGGGCTTTGTGGCGGCCTTGGCCCAGGCGGGAACGGTTGGATCCGTTTCGGTAAAGGACTGGAGGGCAGAGTCCGCCTTTGCCAAGGATGCCTTGATGGAAGCGTCCAAATCATCAGCAGATATGCCGTCCTTGAACGCCAGGGTACCCATGTCGGCCAGATACTTCACCACCTTACCCACAATGACAGCCAGAGCATCGCCACTGGAGGGAGTCTTACGGTCAGCGGCGGGGTTGAAGGAGACGGTCACCTGGGAGGCATCTCCGGTAGTGCCAAGCCGGGTCGTGTCGGTGGGGTGTACGTGGTCACCCCGGGCGAATGCATTCTCGCTACCCACGGCTGCAGCGCCATCCATCTTAGGGGGCGTGGCAGAAGCCGCCGCGCCCTCGGGGACATCGGCCCCGGTAATGAATCCGGAGTCGTTGGTGAGCTGGCTGGTCTTGGTAGGCAGATCCGCCAGGGCAGCCTTCTTGCTCAGGCGGTCGTTGATGACGCCGTTAACAATAGCAAGGCCAGCGCCATCCAGGGGCTTGTTCATCATGGTTTCGGTAGACATGTTACATTTCCTCCATTATTTTTAAGATTTCTGTGACGGACAGCACGTTGTCCGTTGTGATAGCCTTCTCCAGCCGGGCAGACATTCTATCCACGGCCTCTTGTGTCGCATATTCTTTACCAGATTCTTGCGCCACCTTTTTGAGATCACCTAACCTTACAACCTTTTCTGCACTGTTGCTCATAATGATCCCTTTCTTCTAAGCTGAGGTGTGTTCGTCAAACGCTGTTGTTCCGCCGCCCCCTTCCCGGGGGCGGCTTTTTGCGCGGGTCAGACGGCGGGGCCTGCGATCAAAGACGCATGATAGATGAATCTGTCATTTAACAGATCGTACAGCCCAACTCTCCCGCTGCTGTTTTTTGCCGGAACATAATCCTTGTTGTAAGAACTGCTGGTACTGCCTGTACTTGTTATTTTGAGGCTGAAAATGCGGGCAGCCGCGACTCTCCAGCAATCACTTACAGAAGCTCCCGAGGAGTCGGTACCAATCAACCAGTTACTGCCAACGCCGTATACAGCAAAGTCTTTTGGCGTCCCGCCGTTGATGGATATCTGTTTGTTCGGTCCGTCCCATAGCACTGAAACTTTTTGCGGCACCGTCATATCGGAAGACAGCAATATCTCATTACTTGAAATCATGTTGCCGCTGCTTGCATTTGCATATAATCCATCTTTTCTTAAAAACAGAGCATCTCGACTGTAGGATGTATTATTGCTGACATATTTTGAATAGAGAAGACACGGTCTATAGCCATAAGAAGAACCTGCAGACTCAGGAAATTTGACTATTTCAAACACTATTTCGACCGTCTGGTCTGTTCGACAGGATGCCGCTGAGAAATTAGCCAGTGTGGTATTATTGGGGCCAAGCTGGATGTACTTCAGCTCGGTATACCCTTCTGGTAGCCTTGAAACACTTTCCACAAACACCGCCGTCAGGTTCCTGTCCCCGCTGACCGGAAATGTATACTCGCTGTCCTGGCTCACGGTATAGCCGTTCTCGCTCCACTGCGAAAAGCGGTAAGCATTCTCCGGCTCCGCAGTGACCGTGACAGTCATTCCCCGGGAGGCCGTTCCACCGCCGGAGGCATGGCCGCCTTCCGGATCGTTGGTCTCTACGGTGATGGTATGGAGCCCATCCGGCAGGCCGCCGGAGGGGATAGACTCTATCGCAGCGGGCAGATTGCCGCTGTTTCGTACCTCTGGTATCTCCGCCCCTTTCTCGGCCGCCTTTGTATAGGCGCTGGCGATATTGGCCTTGATGCGGTCGATCTGCGTCTGCACGCTCATGATCACACCTCCATCAGGGCGTTCTCAATGGCTCCAAGCGCCTCCTGAATGGCAGAATTGACCTCCTGGCTCAGGCGCTCATTGAAGACCTGATTAACGATGGCGAGGCCTGCTCCGTCCAGAGGCTTGCTCATCATGGCCTCATCCGCCATTTTAAGTCTCTCCTCCTCCCACAGCCTGCTCTTCCAGCTCCAGCAGCCTGCCGTACTCTTCCTCCCCTACGATCTCCACCGCCCATTCCCGTGGAATGTGCATCCTCTTGGCCTCATGCTCCGGACGCTCCAGATGGAGCATGTTGTGGTGGTAGCATTGGGCCAGCACTCTGGCCTTGTGCATTTCACAGATGTAGGTGACCCGCCGGTTGGGCGTTCCTGTGCGCTCATAGTTGTAAGCGGTACACCAGGCGCAGCCGCTGGCGATGGGACAATCCAGACACTTTTGTTCGGACTGGGACTGCCGGGTGATGCCGCGCAGGTCCGCCAGACGCCTGGCATCGTCTTCCCTGACGGCGATCCCGCTGTCCATATCCCCGATACGGTAGATGGGCTGTCCGGAAACGGAGATGCTGGAATACCGCATACAGGGGAGCACCGTGCCGTCCACATCGAAGGACAGCATCCTCCCATCCCCGCCGCACCAGTTCTGAGTGTCGGTCTCTGGAAGAGGGTTTCCCGCCTCCCAGTCCAGGATGGAAACATAGGTGTCCGTTCCGCTCCTGCGAAGCATGTCCGAGGTCTCCTTCAGCTGCCGGTACAATTCCCGGGCGTGGCCGATGGTCCACCCCTCCTCATATACGCAGTTGCAGTTCAGCGTCTCCACGCCCTCCTCCAGCACCAGATGGCGCACGGCGTCCGCAAACAGCTGAACGTTTCCGGGGGCGATGGTGTACTTGGTGGTCCTTCCGCCCTCCGGGCCGCCGGTCTGCCGGAACATCTTGATGGCCCGGTCATAGGAGCCATTGCCCGCCATATCCACTCGGCAGGCGTCGTGGGCCTCCTTGGCGCCGTCGATGGTGACGCCGATGGAAAGCCGCCCGGCGTACTTCTTCATGAACCGCTGTATCCTGGGATCGTCCCCCAGGGTGCCGTTGGTGGAGATGTTGATCATGTACTGGGTCTGCCAGCGGTGATCCAGAGCAATGGCGCGGTCTAGGAAGTACTCCATGATCTGGTCGATGAGATCGATCTCCAAAAACGGCTCCCCGCCGATGAACTCAATGATGAGGCCGTGAGCGTCCACGTCGTTGACCAGCTCCGATCTGCGGGCATCCTCTGCAAAGAGCAGGTCCACGCACTTCCTGGCCGTCCCCAGGTCCATCTTCCGGTCCGACTTATTGTGCTCATAGCAGTAGGTGCAGCGGAGATTGCATTGGTGGGTCACGATGAAGGTGACAGTCTTGACTTGTCTGCCCGGATACATCTGCGGATAGGTGTTCTGAAACTGCCGGGCATGTCTGCGGCTATTCCTCAAAGTGCATCTCTCCCTCCTGAAAGTCTACCCACCAGCGCTTACAGGCCTGGTAATCCGCGCCATAGGTACGGAACAACTCCTGCTTTGCCAGCTGGTACTCCTGGAATTTCTCCTGAAACTGCCGCCGGATCTTCCTGGTCCTCTTCATGGGGACGCCCGCGTTCATCGCGTGGGTATGGAGGACCTGCAAGCCGCCGATCTCATAGTCCAGAGACTGCAAATAGTCTACCACCTCGTCAGGGAGGCGGATGGTCCTGATGTTCTTCAGTTCCTGCATTTCATTCGTACCTCCCCTACCAGCGGCGTATAGCGGTCCAGGACCTCCGTGCCGCAATCGGTCAAAAATTCCGCCAGGACAGCGATCTCCCCCCGCAGGGACGCCACATCCCGGGATCCCGCCATGACGTCCAGCGCGGCCCGGGCCAGCAGGACTCGCGCTGGCAGGGACGCGGCCTCCCCCTTTACCATTTCCGCGATGTGTTTGGCCCGGCCGCCGTCTACCTCCGCCTTTCCGGCGATGATGCCGCTGGCCTCCAGCAGGGCGGCGACGGTGGCATCGCCCAGCTCTAGCGCCGCGAAGTCCGCGGGGTCCTCCCGTCCCGGCAGCAGGTCCGCCGCCAGACATATCTTGCAGTACTCCGGATCGTCTGTCTCAGGCAGGTACTTGGCGTAGACTTCCAGCAGCTTTCCGGCCTCCTCGCCGGTCAGGGGTGCGTCCACCTTGAACAGGGACAGGGCCGTGAGATAATCCCCCGGGTCCTTGATGGCGGGCAAAAATTGTTCTAACATGGTAATTCCTCCTTTGAAATGATGTCCTCAATGAGCTGGAACAGCTCATTTTTGATGGCAGGATTGTCCGACATCTTCATCAGCCGGTCGATGTTCTCCGGAGAGATGGTCCGGCGGTAGATAGCTACCCGTTCCTCCTCCAGCACCTCCCCGGTCCGGGCACGAATGAGGATTGCCTTTTCCTCCTCGCTCAACAAGAATGGGTCCTCTGCACGGACCGCCATATGGGAGATGATCATCGCGGTCCTTAATCCCGCTTTAATGGGGGAACGATACCCATACTGTTCCCCTGTCGCAATCTGCTCCAAGCCATATATGACCGTTTTCCCCGGAGCGGCGTAGGCGATGTCGTGCTTATGACCTGCTAAGAACGCGCATAATCTCTCGTTTCCTTTCCGGTCGCAATTTCCGGTGATATCACCCAAAAAAAGCGGGTGTCCCCATTGAGCGCGCAGTGTATTGACAGAGACTGCAAACCAGTCTGTCAAGGTCTTGTGATCCGTATAGTACCGGTCGGTCGTTGGGGTCAAAACAAACCAGTCCGAATCATTTGTCCCGGCATCATATCCATATCTTTTTGAACCACATTTCGCTTTTAACAGGATATGAACATCCCCAAGGATCGTCTCATATTCCATGATCCAGCTCCTTATTGGTGCGTTTTACCGCATGTGGTATCGCAGCTGGTTTTGCACGAACCAGAACATGCGCTTGTGCAGCCCTCGCAGGCGTCGGTGCATCCTAATATGCAGCTCCCAGGACAGCTGCCCCCACAGTTCGAGCAGCCCGTTGGGCATCCTGAACCACACCCTGAACACCCGCCCGAACATCCGGACCCGCATCCGGAACATCCTCCCGAACACCCGGACCCGCACCCGGAGCAAGCGGTAGGGCACCCACTGCCACAGCTGGTGCAGGCGGTGGGGCACCCGCTCCCGCAGGAGGAGCAGGCATCCGGGCACCCCGACCCACACCCGGAACAGCCGCTGGGGCATCCGCTCCCGCAGGAAGAGCAGCCATTGGGACACCCGGACCCGCATCCTGTGCAGCCGTCCGAGCAGGCGGTTCCGCAGCTGGTACAGGCGGTGGGACACCCACTGCCGCAGGAAGAACAGGTATTGGGACAACCAGAGCCGCAGCCGGTGCAGGTATTCGGGCATCCAGAGCCGCAGCCGGTGCAGGTATTCGGGCACCCGGAGCCGCAGCCAGTACATCCCGTGGCACAGGTCGTATAGCAGGTCCCCGTACACCCGCTCCTGCAATCGCTTCCGGAGCGGTCTGTGATAGACCGGGCGGACCAGGCCGTTACTTTGGCCTCCATAGTAGAAAGTTCCGTCTCCGACACCACACGGTTCCCGGTCCTGCCGGGGACGTCGCCGCTGTTGACCGCGCTGAGTGGCACGGAGAGCTTGTCAAGATGCTCCTGCCGGATAACGGTCCCCGGTGCTGGCGGTACTGTGTAGTCATAGGCCGCGCCGCCGTATGAGGCTACGGAGCCCGACTGGTTTCGCCGTAGCATCTCCGTCTTGACCTTGGCCTTCAGGGCCGTAAGCCGGTTCGCTTTTATAACAGCCATTGTTCCTTCCTACCTCCGATCATGTACTGGAAACGGGCACATGGACCCATGCCGACCCGTTATGATACTTCAATCCGCCGGTGTTGGCAGTGGTGTCGATCCACAGCAGTCCTGTGTTGTCCGGCGCGGTCGTCCCCGCGTGGAACACCTTGCCCGAAAGGCTTTCAAAGCTGTGGCTGTGGCTTCCCGACGCAGCCCCTATGCCCGCTGCCGTAATTCCGTGTGGGTTATCTGCTTTCTCGTGATTAGCAAGGGCTTTTATGGCGTTTTCTGCTGCCGCCTTTGCTGCTTGCAATTCTTTATCATCTGCACCAGGAACATTTACAGGTCCGAATGCCATGTACTCACACCTCCTGCTCTTTCTGCGCGAAAACCTCGTCCAGAATTTTATCGACCTCCGCATCGCTGGCCATGTCCACAGAGAGGGTTCCATCGTTGGTTACGCTCAGTCCTGGGCCGATCTTCACGCCACCCAGAATGTCGGCGGTCGCTACAGGTAATACGTAATCCCCTGCAATACCACCATTTTCATTGATTCCGTTGGTCAAAAATGCAGCACTAGCCTTGATGTCTTTAGCGGGAGCCGACTTTGCCCACAGCCTCACAACACCAGTCAAGGTCTCAGAAGCAGGACATATACATGCACTAACCGCACTGTCTAGGCACTCCTTGTGAATTGTAATCTGTGGGTAATACTCTGGAGTCACATCAGGAACCGAAACATCGATATACCAACCATAACCGGCAGCATCTTCTTTTTGGCTCCATCCAGACTTTGGAATGATAATCTCTACAAGGATAGCAGAGCTGAAATGTCCCATAGCCTTATTTATCATTCCAGATATCAGGATTGCAGCTTCCTCTGAGGTAATGAAGGAGCCCGGTCTGAACGTGATGTCAACGCCAGCATCCAGTAACAATGAAATCGTTACAGGATAGCGACGAATATCAATGCGATTATCCTGATAGGCGTGTACCGGTTGTGGGCTATCACCCAACGTTGCATAATAGAAAAGGATCTCTTCCGAATTTGCTGTTTTCGCATAGATCCCAAATTCATCCAGCCAGAAGTTTTCCTTCAGCCCACCGTTTAGGTCGTTTCTGTACTCCACAGTCAAGTACAGATCTCCGTTTTCAACAACTGGAATAGTTGCGGTAGCTTCTGCGATGGGGTTCACCAAATCAGTCATGTCCATCGGCTCTACGCCATCCGGCATTCGCCCGGAACCAACAACAATTCGTGTAAAAACAAGAGTCTCCCCAGCAATCAGGCTAGTGACCAGATTTCTCCCAAGAACCGTGATTGAACCACCGTAGTATCTTTCTTCCTGCCCGGCATCTGCCGTTACGCCAATTTCATTCACACTTTTTACCTCCTTCTTTTCTGGATGCTAAGGCCGTTAATAGGTGTCTCCATAACACTGTGGACAACACTGCCCGATTTGATTGGTTTGTCAAAAAGCATTTTTCGCTCAAGAACCGGCATTTCATCAACGGAATACGTCCCAAAGCCAGTTCCGACTCTCAGCCTGCTGCTCAACTGAACGTCTCTTTCGATGTACGGAAGGTATGTTTCTGTGACTGCATATCCCAATCCACTCAAAACACGGATCTTACTTTGCGGAATCGTCGTTGAAGTCCGCGCAAACAGTTTCAAGGTCACGCCAGCCGCTCTCAATAGTGGCACTCGGAATAGCGGTGTTGTGAATATGTCCCCAGACATTTCCCCTGTATCAAAGATCATTGTGGCCGGCTGTTCTGGGTCTTCCCTGTAGTAAAGCGGATGATCCCAAAACATCCGGAAGGCCTTGATGATGTCCGGGTAAGTGCAGTCGCAGGTGTTCTTCAGAATCTTGAAGATCAGATATTGCCGGTACATATCATCGCCGATGACCTCAAACGGGATTGGGTCTCCAGCCAGGATACCGGCCTCCATCCTGGTCAACACGACAATGTCGCCCACGCCGTCCAACTGTTTGCCCACGGCTGATAGAACGTCCCTGTTTTCCCGGAGCTGCTCATAGAAGTCATAGACCTGCTGAAGCTCAATGCTGATAACCTCCATCAGAGCCTCAATGTTTGGCTTCTCCTTAAACTGCTCTACGAGGTCTCTCTTTAGGGCCGTCACAAAATCAGCCATCAATATCCACCTCAATCATGTCTTCCGTCGTGTACGCTTTTTGCCGAGCCGTAATACTTTCGCTTCGGTCCGGGTACTCCGTTGGCTCTTCCGCATTGCTTGTTGTAGCATAGAGCCTGATATCTATATAGCTGATCCCCGAGCAGGCTTTGTAGAAGTGGCTCATGAACTGCTGGGGGACAACGTCCTTCCCTGCATTCATGGCCTCCATGTTCTCCAGAACAACGCTCCGCAACAAATCGACATAGTTGGGCGGTAGCGCCTCCGCCGGATTGAGGATGATCCCCAGCCGGAACCAGGTATACACCTTCTCTGGCCGGTTGAATCGGACCGGTATTTCTTCATCGTAGGCGCCTGGCAGGATGACCACTGTATCGCCCACGGTGTTGATACCACCAGCTTTATTGTCCTGGATCTGCCGGGCAATTTCCTGAGAGTCTCCGCCATCGACCACGATCTCGATGCTGTGCGGCGGCCGCACAATGTACCCAGGCGGTTTCCCGATAACCTCCTTCGGGTCGATGTACGCTCCATCAACATACCACTCGTGAGTGGCGTTTTCATATGGGGCCACGCTACGAACGCCTAGCACATTGTTCAGGATGGCCGAGCGAATGCTCTCCAGCATATTGCTGGACCGGTTGAAAATCTTGTCCGCATAGGACTGTCGGAAGCGGATATCGCTTTCCTCGTCCCGCCCGGAGATATATCCGCATAGGTTCACGACTTCCAGCAACCCGGCATCCGCCTTGACGATGTTCGATATGACCCCATCCGGTATCAGAATGTTGCCGGTATCCACCGTGCCAAAGGTGATGATCGAGGTCACGGTCTCTGTGGTCAGATTTTCTGATAGAATCAGCACGTTGGTCGAGGCAATATCCTTGGCCTCGATGCAGAGCTGTTCGTCCTTCTCATCTACCGTGGCTACAAACTCTTTATCCCCAATCGCCGCCGCTATCCCCTGAAGAACAGTCATGGTGTTTGCAGCCTCTGAGACATAAGAAAACACCGCACCATTTATGGCTACGGTGTAAACATCTCGCGCTTCAAGTGAGGCAATTTTGATGCGGGCTCGGTTAAATGACGCTCTGGTGATCTCCCGGGCCTCTTTGATACTCAGCTGTGTCACTGGATTGGTTGCTGAGGCAATCAGCGTGCCGGCAGCCAGTTTTGTCCCATCCTTCCCGGTACAGTGTATCGGGTAATAGGACCGCACCGCCGACTCTCTGGTAGAGCCGCCGAACTGCGCTGCGTTGTCCAGGCTGGCTCCTTCCGCTGTGGAGGGGTACTGTGAATAATAGACCTCCTCTCCAAACTCCCACAGCTCCGCGATTCGATCTGCAATGTTGGTCAGCATGTGGTTTAGCAGCGACTCCGGATTTTGACGGGTGTTCACGCCCCACCGCTCCGACAGGCCGCTATGAAGATCCTCTAGGATGGTATCCAGCCGTTTGATATTCGGGCCTTTCGCGGTCAGCCCATACCCCGTTTCCGACAAAGCCCCTTTCCGCCGGTTTGGTCCAGCGCTGAAATCAGCCATACAGTGTCACCTCCTCCCTGTAAGTATCCTCATCGGTCGAGAACTGATAAACAAACGTGCAGGCCCTCTTGGCCGGGTCGTATTTTACCGATGTGACCGTGGCACTTACAACTTCGTTCACCTTCAGGATCTCCTCCCGGATGAGCTGCCGGATTTTGAAGGTGTTCGGGTTCTTCACAAACACTTCCTCAAACCAGGGGAAACCAAGCTCCGGGCCGAGCCTCCACTCGTTGTATATCCACCGCAGCCGGATCAATACCGCCTGCTTGACGCTTTGGGTCATGAAGATGTCACCAGCTTCAGAAACCGCCATATCCCCATTTTTGTCAAGCTGAATGTCCAGCACAGTTGATACCCCCTCTAAACATGGTCTAAAATCGCAGGAAATCGCCACTAACACGTTTTAGCGCCTCGGATGGGTAAAGATGTTGTCTCGACGTGGAACCCCGTGGTGGGGCTCTACGCGGCTCGTGCGGCCTTTTATCCTCCAATGAACACGTTGCCGCTTCCTGCTTGGACGGTACCGCCAATCGAAACAGCATCCCCTACACGGGCGGCCGGTCGCCCATTGATGAACACCGAGCTACTTCCGGAAGAAATCACATCCTGATGCCCTGGATGGGTCACACATCCGTGGGTGGAGTAGTGATCTCCAACACGCCCGGCGGGTCGCCCATTGATAAACACATTCGGGCTTCCTTCAACCAGCGGAACAGGCGGGCAGGCGTCATGTCCGGTGCAGTTGTCATTTAACCGTGTCGCTGCTGGCATTACATTCACCCCTCGTTTAAATCAACTCTTCCGGCGTTGACCTTGAAGCTGTCGCTGGCGTTGATGATAAACTTCTTGCAGTCGGCCTGGATAAGCCCGTCGCTCTTGATGGTGAGCCGGGTCCCGCTCACATCCACTATGACGGCGTTCTGGTCGCAGGCTTCCTGCATCACAGGGTTCCCCTTGGCGAACAGCCCTACAATGCAAATTGAGTTCGTGGGATCGAACGCGAGGTCTGTCTCCGTTTCCTGCCCGTACATCCAGTAGTCGATAGACTGTTCTGCAACAACAACCAGGCAGCCATCCCCAGCCTTGATTGGGTAGGCGATTGTGGCCTGCTGATTCATCGACTGCGGGAACACCACGGGGACGCCGGTGATTTGCGGGTAGTCTATCGTCTTCCCGTCCGGCTTCCTGTACTTCATGGTCGGCTGGACGCTGGCTTGGCAGGTTGCCGGATCGAACTTTGTGATCACTCCTGGGAAGGCGGTATGAACCCCTTTGAGGTTCTTCTGGACGGTGTTTGTGATCTCCTGCACAAATTCCTGAAGCATCCGCTCACCTCACTATCCAGCAAGTTCCATCAGCTTGGCGCTACATTGCCAGTCCCCGGCTAAGTTGTCACCCTGTATGCTGAGCTTGGCAACCCGGAAGAAACCGGTCACGTTCTTGCTTTCCAGTTTGACGTAGTCGTCAATGTTGATTGCCCCGTTCAGGAAAAAAACTACCTCCCACCCAAAGGGCGGGGGGCGTAAGACAGTTTTTTAGAAAAAAGCTGAAAACGTAGTGTTTTCAAGGGACGGCGTGGCTTCGGTCACGCCGTTTCCCCTTTCGTCAATTCATCCAGAGGGATAAATCCCAGGCCGTCATACTTGATGTGAATATTCTGCCGCCGCTTACCGCTGGACTTGTCTGGAGCCTCCACATAGATTGCTTGGACCAGCTCCCGGAGGGCGTAAGGGTCGAGCGTCTCAATAGACACATACTTCTGCGCCGTCTGAATGAACTTTTCAATATTCTCGCTCTGTCTCGCCTGTACCTCAATCTCCTGCCGCAGACTGACAACCTCGGCCTCAAGCTGCTTCTGCTCCGCCTCATAGCTTTGGCTCAACATATCAAACCGTTCATCACTCAGTCGCCCGCTGGCGTTGTCCTCGTAAATCTTGATGAACAGTCGCTTCAACTCGGCAATGCGCTTCTCATCCCGGTTGAGTTTCTTCCTGCTGGTCAAAATTTTCTCGGAACTTTCCAGCTTCATCTGCTGTTCCATGACCATACGGAAGTGGGCCTCGTACCGCAGAATGTAACCCGTCACCAGTTGGATATGCTTCAAAACCATGCGTTCCAGAACCTTGACACGGATGAAGTGCCCGCCGCATTTCTCTCGGTTCTTCTTGTGAAGGGAACAGTCGAAGAAATCCTGGGAGAAGTCACCATTGTTGGATGAGCCATACTGCATCTTAGAGCCGCAGTCGGCACAGTAGACCAGCCCGGAAAAGATACTGCTCCTGCCAGTGCGGGTCATGCGGTGCCTTTGCTGACGGATCACCTGGACCTTCTCAAACACATCGTCCTCAATGATGCGCTCGTGGGTGCCGGGGAAGATCGCCTGCTTTTCAATCGGGTTCTCCCTCTGCTTCTTGTCCCAAATTGAGTTGGAGTAGGTCTTGAAGTTGACAGTACAGCCCGTGTATTCCCGGCGTTCCAAGATTTTGACAACAGAGCTGTCGCCCCAGCCATAAGGATTTTCCGGGTCCGGATTCGGAGTGCTGCGGCCCTGCTGCTTCTTGTAGGCGGTCGGAGTCAATACCTTGTCGGTCCGAAGCTGATTGGCAATTTGCTGGGGGCCTCGCCCCTCCATGCACATCTGGAAAATGCGCCGTACTACCTGGGCAGCCTCCGGGTCAATCAGCCAGCGTCTTGGATTCTCCGGGTCCTTCACATAGCCATAGGGGACATTGACCGTCAGCGGCACACCTCGCTCACCTTTCGCTTTCTGAACGGCCCGGATTTTGCGGCTGGTATCTCTGGCGTAAAATTCGTTGAACCAGTTCTTGATTCCGGCAAAATCGTTGTTCACGCTGTTAGGGTCGATGGTGTCATAGTTGTCGTTGATGGCGATAAACCGGACGCCGTTCTGCGGGAAGGTAAAGTTGGTGTAGAGCCCGGTCAATGCGGAGTTCCGTCCCAGCCGGGAGAGGTCTTTCGTAATGGCGACAGCCACGTTGCCCGCTTCAATTTCCGCCAGCATTGCCTGAAATCCGGGGCGGTCATAGGTCACACCACTTACACCGTCATCCACGAAAAACACCGGGTTTGGAAAATGGTGGTCTTTAACATATTGGAGTAAGATGGCCTTTTGATTCTTAATCGACAAGGATTCCCCTGACCGCTCATCCTCCTGAGACAACCGGCAGTAGAGGGCGGTGATTTTATTCGTTGCTCCTAACATTTCTGTATCCTCCTTCAAGGGAGCAACTGTCAGTACAGGATTGGTTGACTTCATTATAGCAGAGGCAGGGGCGTTTGTCATTCAGAACCCTCCAGCTTTTCGGCAAAATTTTTGGTGGTAATGCGCTCCAGCTTGTGTAGAAAGCTCTCGGTCCCCTCATAGCTACCCGTGACCGTATAGAGCGTTCCGGCGATGACCTCTGCGGCGGTTAGTTCAGGAATCCAATAGGCTGAAAGGTTTTTCACATGGATATGTCCGTTTTTATTGATTTTCAAAGCGTCATTGCTCATAGGCTCTCCTTTCAAATCTTCAAAATTGTTGTGAAATCAAAAGTGCATTTTGCACTTTTGATTTCATGGATACAAACGTGGGGTGCAAAATGCACTTGGCGTTAAAATCAGAATTGCAAAGTGCAAGTCTGATTGAAATTTTGGCGGTGACGTTGATGTGGCCCGGTGGTCGGCGGCATTCTGACGCAGACCAGAACGAAAAGTTTTCGTTCTGATTTCAAGATTGCAAAATGCAATCTTGAAATTGACTGTATCAGCATACGCAAAATCACAGGCGCATTTCGCCTTTGATTTCTCAGGGAGGTGGCGGACATTTTGACCGCCAATCAGAACGACATTTTGACGTTCTGATTCTGGTCAACGGCAAAATGTCGCAGACCAGACTGCGCCCAGCGCAGTTTGATTTGGTGAGCCGCAAAATGCGGTTTACCTACTGTGCTAACGTGGCGGAAAATTTTTCCGCCACGTTAAAAAGGATGATGTCAGCGGTCATGCTCTGTCTCCCGCCGTTTCTGCCGGGTCTGCTCCTGCTGACGCATGGCGGTGTCTACGCAGCTTTTTACCTGCCGTAGCTTCTTCAGATCGTCACGTAGAGGCTTGTACCGCTCATACTCAGCGGGGTACTTCTGCTGTATCTCCGCCAACTCCTGCCGCCACGCCTGGACGGGGATTTTATCCTCTGGGGAACGGTGCTTGTCCAGCTTCCGGCGGGCCATGTGGAATGTCCGCAGCTCGCTCTCATGCTCCAACTCGAATTTCTCCCGCTGGCCCTTCCACTTGATGGCTTTCCACTTGTCGTAGATGGGTTTGGTTTCCCGGTAGAGGTCAACCAAGTGAAGCAAATCCGCTACCTCCTTCTTCCGGGCCGACATAGCTTTCAGAGAATCGTTGACGGCCTCCGTCTGCTCATTACGGAGAGCGAGGCAGGCCTCCAAATCTTCCAGCGTAAGCAAATCATTCTCTGTCAGATAATTGACCACCTCGGCAAAACTTTTGAGATTTCCAATCCTGGCATTGCGGCTCCACGCTCCGGCGTTCCTGCCCTCATAGTAGCCAGTCAGCAGGGCGGCAAGAGTCGGGGCCTGGGGCTTGCTCAATTCGTCCTTCACGGCTTTAATCCAGTCGGTCAGTCCAGCGATTTTCTTCCGAAGATCGCTCAGCATTTTCCGGGCCGCTTTCACCCAGCGGTTCCAATCGCCCTTATCGGTGGAAATGCCCCTGGCCTCCATCTGGCGGACGGCCACGCCCTCATGAACAGTGGGCAATATGTCAAGCCCCTGCCGCTCATAGGAGCGGTAGTCAATGCGGCACGCCAGACCCTTTTCCTCGAACTTGGCGTTGACCATAGCGGCCCACACCTCCCGCCAATGCTCCAGCGTTTCCGGGCTTCCCCAGTCGGTGGTGGGAACAGCGTCAAAGAGGGGCTTGCCGTCCTCGCCCATGATGCGGTTTCCGTCCTCGTCCAGACGGTAGACGCGCCTCTGCTTAAAGCCCCATTTGCCGCTTTCCTCGATAGGCCGGATAGGACAGAGAACATGAAAGTGGGGATTGGTAATACCGCCGTCCTCCTTGTCCGGCTGGTGGATGGCGAAGTCGGCAACCATGCCCCGGCCCACAAGCTGCTCGGACACAAATTGCCTTGCAAGAGCGATGTTTTCCTCCAAAGAAAATTCGTTCTGCAAGGCAATGTCAAAGCTATATGCAAGCTGGGCTTTCTTGCCGC
>CAJTVO010000002.1 GCA_910579485.1 uncultured Oscillospiraceae bacterium
GCCGGTACTTTGAGGAGCTGATCTCCACAGGCGGGGTCCGGGAGATCGTTCCCAGTGATATCTGGTATGGAGAGCGGGAGCGTTTTACGCCGGATCAGGTGGGTAAGGAGTTGACGTCTCATCCTGACCGCGGGTTTGAGCTGCTGCAGGGGCCGGCTGTTTTCTCCGGAAAGATCCTCGGCGGCTGCATTGATTCCATGTATGATTTCTTTAACGGAAAGCGGTATGCGGATATGCCGCTGCTCTGTGAGAAGTACGGCCTGTTCCCCGCGCCGGAGGACTGGAGGGGGCGTATCCTGCTTCTGGAATCCAGCGAAGAAAAAATGCCTCCGGAGAAATACCGGAGAGCATTGGAGTATTTCAAGGAAAAGGGCCTATTCGATGTCGTTTCCGGCGTCCTGGTGGGGAAGCCTATGGATGAGACCTATGTGGAGGAGTACAAGCGGCATCTGATCGACGTGATCGGGAATCCGCAGCTGCCGGTGGTTTGCAACATCAACATCGGACACGCTGAACCGAGGTGTATCATTCCGTTTGGCGTCGAGGCGGTCGTTGATGCGGAGAAACAGGTCATACGGTTTGCGGAGTGAATATTTGAGGGGGCCCTCGCCTTTTGGCGGGAGCCCCCTTTGGCACATTCGCTTATATATCCTGATAAAACAGGCCGTGGCGCGTGCAGTACCACAGCAGTCTGCCATGGACGGCGGGCAGGCGGGCCTGCATATCCCACTCCGGATACAGCCGCCGAAGCTGAAGGCTGTCTCCCCGCAGCAGGGCGAGAAAGGCGATATAGTGCTCCTTCTCCATCACGTGGCCGCTGGTAATGAACAGTTCGTTCTCCACCGGCTCCACGGTCAGGCGGTGGGCTTCATCCGCCTTTTGGGGCTCCAAAGCCGCCAGGGGCCTGCCGCAGCAGGACAGCGCGGCCTCCGCCGAGGCCGTAACAAGATTGCCGCAGTCCGGACAGACATAAAATTTCGTGCGTTTCATATTTCCTCCCGTATGTGCATTGGTATCCAGCTCCCCGGCCATGAGGCCGTCCAGGCCGACGCCCAGAGCCTCCGCCAGAGACGGAAGCAGGGATATGTCGGGGCATCCGGCGCCACGCTCCCATTTTGAGACGGCCTTGTCCCCTACATGGAGCCGCTGGGCCAGCTGCTGCTGGGTCATGCCAAGCTCCATGCGCAGGGCGCGGATCAGCTCTCCGGTTTTGATCGGGTCCATTTCCCTCACCTCCGCCATCAATTATACGGATATTCTATGAAAACGCAACCTACGCTCCGTAGAGTTACAGGTCCTTTGCTATCAGGATGTATGTCTCGTTCCGGCCGATCTCACGGAAACCGGCTTTGAGAAAGAGGGAGACCGAGGGGTTGTCAAGGGCAATATTGTCCATGAGGCGGGGCACGCCGTTGGTTTTCGCCGCCTGGCACAGAAGGGATAGTCCCTGGGTCCCGTATCCCCTGCCCCGGTATCGGGCGGAGACGATGACGTCACAGATATAGCCGCCCAGCTCCTCGTCCAGGTGATAGGCCGCCTCGCCTGTGAAGGCGTTCAGCTGGGGATCGTGGAGGTAACGGTAGAATCTTGTACCGGTGGGATCCTCCAGCCAGCGTTGGTACCAGTCCGCCCAGCGTTCGCGGGGGAAGTCGATGGTCCCGCCCCAGGCGCGGTTATAGGCCATGGTGTCCGGGTCGCTTAGGAGGGACTGGCGGAAGGAGAGTTCCTCCAGGGCGGGACGGTATAGGGTGATGGCCGGCATAGTCGGGCCTCCTTTCTTGTGTCGGGAGTTAACGGAAATTTTCTATGCTTTTTTCCAGCGGGCCAGCTTCGGCAGGAAGTCCTGGAGGTAGGGACGTACCTTCTCCGGGTCCAATCCCTGCTCCTTGGACATGATGTCCGTACAGAAGGCGATCATTTCCTCCACCGTACAGTCCTGCACATAGGCGCCGCCGTCGTAGCACCACTTACAGTAGTCCTGGTTGATACTGCCGTCCGCGTCATGGCCCATGACGTCGTCCGTCAGCGGCATCCCGCAGCTCTGGCAGATCAACTGCCGGGGACTGCCCAGGAGGGTGTTGATAGAGACCTGGAATACCTCCGAGAGCTTTTTCAGCAGGTCGGAAGAGGGCAGCGTCTCCCCTCTCTCCCACCGGGACACCGCCTGCCGTGTGACAAACATCCGGTCCGCCAGCTCCTGCTGGGATATCCCCTTTTTCTCCCGAAGGCTGAACAGTACGTCTTTACATTCCATTGTGTTACGCTCCTTTGTTGAAGATGCTGCAAGCATATCACAAAACGCGGCGGCAGTAAAGCAACTACAAGTTGCCCCCCTACTTCCCCAGCAGCTTCTCCAGGGCGGCCAGACGGAGGCAGACGCAGAACACGTCGATGGCCGACTCCAGCTCCGCCACCGGGGGCAGGCTGGGCGCGATGCGGATGTTCCGGTCACGGGGGTCGTTCCCGTTGGGGAAGGTGGCTCCGGCGCTGGTCATGACCACACCGGCCTCCTTGCAGAGGGCCAGGGTGCGCTTGGCAAGGCCGTCCGCAGTGTCCACGCTGACGAAATATCCGCCGGTGGGGCGCTTCCAGGAGGCGATGCCCAGGGGGGCGATCTCACGGTCCAGAACGTCCAGCACAGCGCGGAACTTGGGGCCCAGGATGGCGGCGTGCTTCTTCATCAGCTCCAGGGTATGCGCCTTGTCCTTGAGGTAGCGGACGTGGCGGAGCTGGTTGACCTTATCCGCGCTGATGGTCTGGAAGGTGATGAGGCTCACCATGTGCTTGATGTTGGCCTCACTGGCGGCCATGACGGAGATGCCCGCGCCGGGGAAGGTCACCTTGGAGGTGGAGGCGTACTCGAAGACCATGTCCGGGTTCCCCGCCTCCCGGCAGAGGGAGAGGATGTCCGGGAAGGGCACGTAGTCCCCCTCGAACTCGTGGATGCAGTAGGCGTTGTCCCACATGACCACGAAGTCCGGGGCGGCAGGCTTCAGATGGGCGATGCGGTCGATGGTCTCGGGGCTGTAGATGATCCCCTCGGGGTTGGAGTACTTGGGGACGCACCAGATGCCCTTGACGGCGGGGTCCTTCACCGCCTCCTCCACCGCGTCCATGTCGGGGCCGGTCTCGGTCATGGGGATGGTGATCAGCTCCATGCCGAAGAGACTTGGTGACGTTGAAGTGGCGGTCATAGCCCGGAGAGGGGCACAGGAATTTTACCGTGTCCAGCTTGCTCCAGGGCTTCTCGCTGTGGAGCAGGCCGTGGGTGTAGGCCTTGGCGATGGTGTCGTACATGAGGTTCAGGCTGGCGTTGCCGCCGATGAAGCACTCCTCGGGGCGGCAGCCCAGGATCTCGGCGAAGTACCGCTTGGCGCAGGGCAGGCCGGTAAGCTCGCCGTAGTTGCGCACGTCAAAGCCCTCCTCCACGCACTCCTCCGGCTTGGAGAGGACGGTGAGGATGTCGCTGACCAGGTCCAGCTGCTCCTTGCCGGGCTTGCCTCGGGACATGTCCAGCTTCAGGCCCATGCCCTTCAGCTCTTCAAAGCGACGGGAGACGGAGGAGTATTCCGCCTCCAGCTGGGCGGGGGTCATTTTTCCGTATTCCATAGTAATTTATCTCCTTTTCTCGCCGCAACACGCGGCTATGGATGGGTTTCGTCAGCGGCCCGCAGTCTGGAGGCCCAGAAGGGCCGCGCCGATGATCCCGGCGTCGTTGCCCAGCTTGGCCTTCACCAGACGGGTGTGGCGGTCCGCCTCCCTGCCGAAGCAGGCTTCCAGCACCATGGACTGGAGGGGCAGCAGCAGGTCCTCGTCTCGGGCCTGGCTGACGCCGCCGCCCAGGGCGATGACCTCCGGCTGGAAGATGTTCACGAAATTGGATAGGCCGTCGGCCAGGTAGTGCAGGTACTGGTCGATCACCGCCCGGGCGGCGGCATCTCCCTGGTGCATGGCCTCGAAGGCGGTGCGGCCGTCCACCCGGCTAAGGTCTCCGCCCAGCATTCCCCACATGATGGAGTCTTTGTGCTGGTCCATAGCGGCCATGGTCTGGCGGATCAGGGCGTTGGCGGAGGCGTAGCGCTCCCAGCAGCCCCTCCGTCCGCAGGTACACTGCTCGCCGTTGTGGACCAGGACGATGTGGCCTCCCTCCCCGGCGCAGCCGTTGATGCCGGTGTGGATCTTGCCGTTGAGGATGATGCCCGTGCCGATGCCGGTGCCCAGGGTCACCAGGATCAGGCTCTCGATGTTCTTGTCCTCGTAGTGGTAGAACTCTCCCAGGGCGGCGCAGTCCGCGTCGTTGCCCAGATGGACGGGCACGTCCGCCCATCTGCGGTGGAACATCTCCGCCACCGGCATGAAGCGGATAGGGATGTTCACGGTCTTGATGACCACGCCCCGCCGGTCGTCCACCGGGCCGGGGAAGCCCATGCCCACGGATGCCACCTGGTCGCGGGGCACGTTGTTCTCCTCCACCAGGGCGATGGCCATGTCCGCCAGGGTCTCCCCCATCTGCTCCATGGAGAGGAATTGCAGGGGCTGCTTCTTGGTGGCGGTGATCTGGTAGCTCTCGTCTACCAGACCGGCCTTCAGGTTGGTCCCGCCGATGTCGATACCGATATAATACATGCCATTTCCTCCTTTGGTCAGTCAATATTGTTCAAACCGTCGTACAGCTCATTGAAGGACTTTTCCAGGCTGCATCTGCCGTAGGACAGCTCCCGGTCCTCCCCGAACTCCAGCAGGAAGCACTTGGCCAGCTCCTCCACCGTGATCTCCAGGGCGGTGAAAAACTGCGTATAGGCAAACCGGCAGGCCGGGGTTCCCTCCTCAAAATGGCTGGTGATCAGGGATTCCGTCACCTGGTCCAGCGGATACATCTTCAGGTGCATCAGCTCGTGGACGATGACCTCCTCCAGATTCTCCTGCTTGGGATTTGCGGCGTTCAGCAGCAGGATCGCCTTCCGGTCTGTGCAGTCGATCTTGAAATCCCCGGTCTTCCGCCACGCCGGGTCCTCCACAAATTGCAGCTGGACGTCCCAACCGGGGGTAATCCGGAGTTTTTTGCAGTATTTCTCAAAAAGCCGCTGTAAATTCTCTCTGTCCATTGGTTTCCTCCCTGTCATTGTGCCGCAGTATCAAGCGCGGATGTTGATCGCGCCGTTATCCCCCCTGGGCATGGCGCTCCAGCTCGTCGGCCAGCTCCTGGGCGGCGTTGAAGCCGAATTTCTTGTGCCGGTTGTTCATCACCGCCACCTCAACGATGGTAGCCAGGTTCCGCCCGGGCTGGACGGGGATGGTGATGATGGGGATGTCGATGCCCAGGATGTTGACCGTCTCCTCGTCCAGGCCGAAGCGGTCATAGAATTTATCCTCCCGCCAGCGCTCCAGATGTACCACCAGGTCCACCTGGGATTCCACCTTGACCGCGCTCATGCCCAGCAGCTGCTGGACGTTCACCACGCCGATGCCCCGCAGCTCGATGTAATGCCGGATCAGCTCCGGCGCCTTGCCCAGGAGCTGGTCCGCGACGCGGCGGATGTCCACCGCGTCGTCCGCCACCAGGCGGTGTCCCCGTTTGATCAGCTCGATGGCGGTCTCGCTCTTCCCCACGCCGCTGTCACCGGTGATCAGCACGCCCTCTCCGTAGATGTCCAGCAGTCCGCCGTGGCGGGTGATGGTGGGCGCAAGGGCCTGGGAGAGGTACTCCAGCACGTTGGTCGTGAAGGCAACGGTGGTATCCGTGGTGTGCAGCAGGGTGCGCTGGTGCTTCCGGGCCATGGACAGGCACTCGGGGTAGATGTCCAGGTCCCGGGAGATCACCAGGGCGGGAATGTCGTACTCAAACAGCCGGGCAAAGCTGCGGCTGCGCTGCTCGGGGTCCATGCTCTCCAGCATCTTGGTCTCCGCCATGCCGATGACCTGGAGCCGCCGGGGGTCGAAGTAGTCGAAGAATCCCACCAGCTGCAGGCCCGGACGGTTCACGTCCCGGATGCCCACCAGGGCCGTCTCAAAATCGGCGCCCTTGTTGACCACGGCCAGGCCAAGGTGCTCCACCAGCTCGCATACCTTTACGCCGCCTTTCATCTCATCCTGTTCAATCATATATGCCTCGCCTCCATTTTTTATCAGGAAAGAGTATTGCGCAGACGCTCCGGCCTGCTTTTTGCGGTTTCTCGGTGGTTATTATAGTATAAATGAGGCCTCTTGACAAGGGTGAGAAAAAGTTTTGGAAAAAATGAAAATTATACTTGCATTTTGTGTCAAACTCTGCTATCATACTCAAAGGTGCTTTTTAAGCCCAACGATTTCAAACAGCAAGGAGGTGCAACGGATGGCAAAGTGTCAATTCTGTGACAAGGGTGTTACTTTCGGGATCAAGGTTTCCCACTCCCACAGACGGTCTAACCGCACATGGAAGCCCAATGTCAAGCGGGTCAAGGCGATCGTCGATGGTACCCCCCGCCATGTATATGTTTGTACCCGGTGTCTGCGTTCCGGTAAAGTCACCCGTGCTGTCTGATATAGACATGCAGAGTCGGCGCTGTTCAAAAGAACAGCGCCGTTTTCGTTTACAGGCCCTGCGGGCCGCGCAGAAACATTTGCAGAAAAGGGACTGTTCATATCCCTCAAGTTGTGATATGATATCTCCACGTGTCCGCCGCCCCGACTGGCGGCGGGCCGGGAATCGGCATAAAAGGAGCGGATCAAATGGCTGCTGAGCAAAACGAAAGCCTGCTGCCCGAGGAGCAGGACACGGTTATGGTATATTTTAACCCGGAGATCATCCAGAGCATGGCGGACCTCTCCGCCGAACGGCAGCGGAATTTTCGGGAACTGCTGGAGGCCGCCGGCGACGGCGACCTGGACGCTGCCTGTCAGCTGGGACAGCACTACTGCCGGGGCAGCGACGGCGCGCCCAAGGACGAGAAAGAAGGCTTCTTCTGGCTCTCCAAGGCCGCCGAGGGGGACCACATCGCCGCCCAATACAGCCTAGGCATGTGCTGGCTCCGGGGCGTGGGCACGGAGAAAAATCCGGAGAAGGGCGCGGAGCTCCTGGCCGGAGCGGCGGAGCTGGGGTACCTCCCCGCCGTCTGTGAGCTGGGGCTGTGCTACGAGCTGGGCGCAGGGGTGGAGATGGACAAGCAAAAGGCGGCGGAGCTCTATCGCGAAGCCGCCGAACAGGACTTCGCCCCCGCGCAGTGCAACCTGGGATTCTTTTATTACCGAGGCATCGCCGTGGAGGAGGACGACCATCAGGCCGCCATGTGGTTCGCCAAGGCCGCCCAGCAGGGCTACGCGCGGGCCCAGATGCTCATGGGTGAGTGCTTCGAGAACGGCTACGGCGTGGAGAAGGACCCGGAGAAGGCCTTCGCCCTCTATCAGGCCTCCCACGAACAGGGATACGAGGCGGGCACCTGCGCTCTGGGGGTCTGCTACGACCGGGGCATCGGCGTGGAAGCGGACCAGGAAAAGGCCGCGCAGCTCTACATGGACTCCGCCAAGGAGGGATATCCCAGGGGGCAGTACATGGTGGCCCAGTGCTATGAGTACGGCCACGGAATGGAAAAAGATTATGTCAAGGCGGCGGAGTACTACCGCCTTGCCCACGAGAGCGGGTTCCCGCCGGGGACCTGCGCGCTGGGGCTTTGCTATGAGATCGCCATGGGCGTGGAGGAGGACAAGGAAAAGGCCGTCCAGCTCTACCGCCAGGGCGCGGACGCGGGACACGCTCCCTCCCAGTGCAACCTGGGATTCTGTTACTACCAGGGCATTGGCGTGGAAGAGAACAACGAAGAGGCGGTAAAGTGGTTCCTGCGGGCCGCCGAACAGGAGTACCCCCGGGCGCTTCAGCTGCTGGGCGAGTGCTACGATTTCGGCTATGGCGTGGAGAAGGACGTGGCCAAGGCGGCCCAGCTCTATGCCGCCGCCAATGAGAAGGACCACGCTCCGGCGGCCACGGCCCTTGGGCTGTGCTACGAGCTGGGCCGGGGCGTGGAGCGGGATCTGCGCCGGGCGGTGGAGCTCTACCGGAAGGCCGCGGAGGCGGGAGACGTTCGGGGACAGTGCAACCTGGGCTACTGCTGCTATCAGGGCATCGGGACGGAGGTGGACGATGCCGAGGCCGTCAAATGGTTCGCCGCCGCCGCGGAGCGGGAGTATCCCCGGGCGCAGTTCCTGCTGGGACAGTGCCGGGAGTTCGGGTATGGGGTGGAACAGGATGTGGATTCCGCCATTGAGCTCTACCGCTCCGCCTGGGAGAAGGGACACGCGCCCGCCGCCGCCGCCCTTGGGCTGTGCTATGAGCAGGGCAAGGGCGTGGAACTGGACAAGGCCAAGGCGGTGGAGTATTACACCTTGGGCGCCGAGGCGGGAGACGCGCGGGCTCAGTGCAACTTGGGGTTCTGCTGCTACCAGGGCATCGGGACGGAAATGAACGACGACGAGGCCGTCAAGTGGTTTGAGAAGGCCGCTCAGCAGGACTACCCCAGAGCCCAGCAGCTGTTGGGCGAGTGTTACGAAAACGGCTACGGCGTGGAGAAGGACCCGCAAAGGGCGTTCCAGCTCTATCAGAAGTCCCATGAGAACGGGCACGCTCCCGGCACCTGCTCCCTGGGGCTGTGCTATGAGGCGGGAATCGGCGTGGAGGCCGACCCGCCCCGGGCGGTGGAGCTCTATCAGAAAGCCGCAGAAAGCGGCTATCCCAGGGCTCAGTGCAACTTGGGGTTCTGCTACTACCGGGGCATCGGGACGGAGGAGGACAACGATCAGGCCTTCCAATGGTTCACCAAGGCGGCGGAGACCGGGCTCCCTCGGGCCCAGCAGCTTCTGGGGGAATGCTACGAGAACGGGTATGGCACGGAGATCGACCTGGCGCGGGCGTTCCAGCTCTACCAGGCCGCCCACGAGCAGGGCTATGCCCCCGCCACCTGCGCGCTGGGGGTGTGCTACGAGTTCGGAGACGGCGTCAGGGAAGACAAGGCCAAGGCCGCGGCCCTCTATTTGCAGGCCGCCAACGCGGGCCACGTCCGGGCCCAGTGCAACTATGGGTACTGCTGCTACCGGGGCATCGGCATGGAGGAAGACGACCAGGAAGCCGTCCGTTGGTTCAGCAAGGCCGCCCAGGCGGGCAGTGCCCGGGCCCAGATGCTGCTGGGCGAGTGCTATGAGAACGGGTACGGCGTAGAGGCGGATCCCGAGAAGGCGTTTCAGTTCTACTTGCAGGCCCATGAGGGGGGCAGCTCCGCCGGAACCTGTTCCCTGGGGCTGTGCTACGAGCTGGGTACCGGCGTGGAGCAGGATAAGGAGAGGGCGGCGCAGCTCTACCTCCAGGCCGCCCAGGCGGGGAACGCGCGGGCCCAATGCAACCTGGGATTCTTCTACTACCACGGCATCGGTGTGGAGGAGGACAACGATCAGGCCTTCCAATGGTTCTCCCAGTCGGCGGAGAAGGAGTACCACCGGGCGGAGTTCTTCCTGGGCGAGTGCTACGAGAACGGCTACGGCGTGGAGAAGGATCTGAGCCGCGCCGTGGAATATTACATCAAGGCCCACGAGGGCGGACGCTCGGACGGGACCTTCGCGCTGGCCGCCTGCTTTGAGAAGGGGCTGGGCGTGAAGGCGGACCCGGCCAAGGCCCTGGCCCTCTATCAGGAGGCCGCCGGGCAGGGGCACAAGGAGGCTCAGGAGGCGGTACAGCGCCTCACCGGAAAGAAGAAGCGCCGGTTTCCCTGGCAGAAGAAATGAAAGAACGACCCTGACGGCTCGCCATGAGGCCGTCAGGGTCGTTTTTTTACGGGCGGGGCTGCCGCCGCGGGGGCAGGAGTTCCGGCAGGATGTCCTCCACCTCCGGGTACATGAGAAATCCGGCGGTAAATCCCAGGTCATGGCCCATGCGGAGCTTCCGGCGGAGGGTGTCGGCGTCGTCGAAGAGCACAAACCGGCTATCCTCAGTGTCTGTAAAGGTGAAATACTTTGCACAGAGATCGTGGGAGTAAAACACGGACTGCTGCTTTCTTCCCATCATTTCCGCCAGTTTTTCCCTGTCAAGTGGTTCCCCTTCCCCAGTGGGACAGGGCAGCGGGAAGCTCATACGCAGGCGCTGGAGATCCAGGGCCACCCTTCCCCTGCCGAATTGCCGTGCGCCCTCCTCCAAGCGTTGCTGGAGGTTCCCGCCGGACAGGGCGGTGCAGATCAGCACGGAGGCTTCGGGCACCCGGGCGCCGTAGGACTCCGGCACGAAGAGTCCCCTCCCGTTCCGGGTCAGGATACGGCCCAGGTTCTCCAGGAAGGCCGTCCGGTCCGCCGACACCGGCTGTTCGAGATCCGCAAAGACGCCGCCGTATCCCCGGTTGCCGCACTCCCGCCACACGTCCCGGCACAGGGCGGCGGGGTCCAGGATGGGGCCGCAGTCCCGGTCTCCCAGGACCATGAGGCCGCCCCGGGTCCTGGCCAGCAGGTCCCGGCGGGCCAGACGGCCGTCCCGCCCGATCCGGTAGGCCACGTGGGCCAGACGGTCGGTGTAGCGGGCGGCCTCCCGGAGCTTGTCGGGCGTAACGGCCAAATAGAGCTGCACAGGCGCTTCCCCCCTCTTGTGAAATCTGAAAAATGGTGCTATACTCTTCCCATACTATGCGATCAAGGAGGGCGCTATGCCACTTTCCCTTATCCCGGACCGGCTGTACAGCCGGTACACCGAACTTACCCCCCAGGTGCTGAACGGCCTGGGCGTCCGGTTGCTGCTGTGCGACCTGGACTACACCCTGGCCCCCCGGCAGGTGAAGCGGCCGGACGACGCCCTCCGCGCCTGGATCGGCGAGTGCCGGAAGGCGGGGATCACGGTGATGATCCTCTCCAACAACCGGTCCTCCCGGCGGGTGGAGACCTTCTGCGGAGATCTGGGCATCCGGTACGTGGGCCACGCCGGGAAGCCGGGGACCAAGGGATACCGGCAGGCCATGGAACAGGCGGGCGAGACGCCGGGGCACACCGCCATGGTGGGCGACAAGCTCCTTACCGACGTGCTGGGCGCCAAGCGCTCCGGGATGCTGGCGCTGATGGTGGAGCCCCTGGGAGGCCCCGTGGGGGCCTGGAACCATGTGCTCCACGGACTGCAGAGGCCCTTCAAATGGATCGCGAAAAGGAGAACACTATGAGCCGTTTTCAGAAGATCGCCGAGAAGCTGGCGTCCTATGGGCTGGATGCCATGATGATCACCAGTGAGCCCAACCGGCTGTACGCCGCGCAGTTCCACTCCACGGCAGGGGTGGCGCTGGTGACGCGGGAGAAGAGCTGGTTTTTTACCGACAGCCGGTATATGGAGGCCGCCAGGAAGCAGATCGACGGCGCAGAGCTCCGGCTGAACACCACGGACGTTACGCTCAACGATCTGACCAACCAGGTCATCCGGGCCCAAGGCATCCAGAAGCTGGGCTTCGAGGACCAGTACGCCACCGTGGCGGAGTACAACGTCTGGAAGGAAAAGCTGGCGTGCAGGGAGCTGGTCCCCGCCTCCGGACTGCTGTCGGAGCTGCGGATGGTCAAGGATGAGGAGGAGATCAAGAGCCTGGTGTGCGCCCAGCGGATCGCGGAGAAGGCCCTCCAGGATGTGCTGGCATTCATCAAGCCCGGTGTGACGGAGCGGGAGATCTCTGCCTACCTCCAGTACCGGATGCTCTGCCACGGGGCGGAGAAGATGAGCTTCGAGCCCATCGTGGTCAGCGGCGCCAACGGCAGTATGCCCCATGGGGTCCCCTCCGGCAAGAAGGTGGAGGACGGGGACTTCATCACCATGGACTTCGGCTGCGTCTGGGGCGGCTACTGCTCCGACATGACCCGGACCGTGGCGGTGGGCCATGTGACGGAGGAGATGGAGAAGGTCTATTACACCGTATTGGAGGCCCAGAAGGCCGGCATCGCCGCCGCCAGGGCCGGGGTCACCGGCAGGGCCGTCCACGAGGCGGCGGCCAAGGTCATCGAGGACGCGGGGTACGGGGAGTACTTCGGCCACGGTTTCGGTCACGGCGTGGGCGTGGAGATCCACGAGAGTCCCCGGGCCGCCATGACCAACGACAAGCCCCTGCCCGCAGGGGCGGTCATCTCCGCCGAGCCGGGGATCTATCTGCCGGGACGGTTCGGCGTGCGCATCGAGGACGTAATCGTGGTCAAGGAGGACGGGTGCGTGGACATCACGGAAGCCCCCCACGAGCTGATCGTTTTATGAATGCGCTGGTCATCAACTGCAGTCCCGTCCGGAACGGGGCAACGGCGGAGATCGTCCGGATCGTCTCAAGGCAGTTGGGCGGGAAATACACGGTGGAGCCCGTCTGTATTGACGACTACGACATCCATTTCTGCCGGGGATGCAGGAGCTGCCATACGACAGCGGCCTGCGTCCAGCATGACGGCGTGGACCGTCTGATGGAGCGGTTCGAGTGGGCGGACGTTGTCGTTTCGGTTGCTCCCTCCTACTGGGCGGATATTCCCGGGCAGTTCAAGGCGTTCATCGACCGGTGTACGCCGTGGTGCAATACCCACGAGCCCCACGCGAAGCTGAGCGGCGGCAAAAGAGGCTATGCAATCGCCCTGCGGACTGGGCCCAGTATGCGGGAATGCGAGAGGATCATCGAAAGCATCCAGCATTTTTACGGCCACCTGGAGATCGAGAGCTGCGGCAGTCTTGGGCTGTGCTCCATCGAGTACAAGGAGGACGTCGCGCCGAGGGAGCGGGAGATCGTGCGCTTTTGCGATTCGATTTGATGTGAAAAGGACTGGAGACGCAAAATCTCCAGTCCTTTTTCTCTCGTTATTGATCCTTTCCGAACACCTGCGCCGCCACCCTGGCAGACTGGGCGGCGTCCTTGGTGTAGAAGTCCGCGCCGATGCGGTCCGCGAACTCCTGGGTTACCACCGCGCCGCCTACCATCACCTTGCAGGGCGCGCCCGCCTCCCGGAGGGCTTGGATGGTAGTGGCGATGTTCTGGGCTGTGGTGGTCATCAGGGAGCTGAGGCCCACCAGCGGGGCCTTCGTCTCCAGAGCCACCTGGACGACGGTTTCCGGCGATACGTCCCGGCCCAGGTCGATGACGCGGTAGCCGTAGTTCTCCAGGAGCATCTTCACGATGTTCTTGCCGATGTCGTGGACGTCGTTCTTCACGGTGGCCAGGAGGATGGTCCCCTTGTCCCCCGCCCCTTGGGGCAGACGCTTGCGGAGCACGTCAAAGGCCGCCTTTACCGCGCCGGCGGAGGCCATGAGCTGGGGCAGGAACAGGCTCCCCTCCTCGTAGCGCTCCCCTACCCGGTCCAGGGCGGGAATGATGCGGCGGTCGATGATCTCCAGAGGCGTCTCCGCCTCCAGCAGGGCCTCCACGGCGGCGGGAACGCCGGACTTCATCCCACTGGCGATCAGCAGCTCCAGACTTTCCTGGGGCAGATGGACCGGGTGGTCCGGCCCGCCAACGATCTGATGCCGCGCAATATAGCTCATGCAGCCGGGGTCCTGCCCGGTCAGGACCTTCATGGCGGACAGGGTATCCCGGACGCGGCTGGACTCTGTATTGACGATCGCCACGTTCAGCCCCGCCGCCAGACAGGCCGAGAGGTAGGCGCAGTTCAGCTCGTCCCGGCCAGGCAGGCCGTAGCTGACGTTGGATACACCCAGGACCGTCTTGTATCCCGCCTGCCGGACCAGGCGGATGGCCTCCGGCGTGACCAGGGCGTCCTTCTGGCTCACGGAGGCCGCCAGGGCCAGGCAGTCGATCCAGATGTCCTCCCGGCGGACGCCCGCCTGCTCCGCCGCCTCGGCGACCCGCAGGGCGGTATCCCGGCGGGCCTCCGGCTGGGAGGAGATGCCTCCGGCGTCCAGGGCCAAGACGATGAGGCCCGTGCCGTACTTCGCCGCCAGGGGGAGCATGGAGGCCATGCTCTCCTTCCCGCCGTTCACGGAGTTCAGCACCGGACGCCCCCGGCACACGCGGAGGGCTTTTTCCAGGGCCGCCGGGTCGGAACAGTCGATGACCAGAGGCAAGGGGGACACCTTCTGGATGGCCAGCACCAGGGCGGGCAGGGCCTCCCCCTCGTCGATGTCCGGCAGTCCCGCGTTCACCACCAGAAAGTCCGCGCCCTCCCGCTCCTGCCAGACCGCTGCCTCGGCGGCGGCCTCCCAGTCTTTCGCGTAGAGGGCCTTCTTCATCGCAGGGCGGCCGGTGGGGTTCATGCGCTCCCCTACCGCGGCGATGGTATCCAGGTCCAGCGTTACCGCCCCCTGCCAGCCGCACAGGCGGCTCAGGCCATCCCTGGGACGGGGCGGGACGCTCCCGGTCCCCCGCCGGTCCAGAAGGGCCCGCAGGGCCCGGATATGGTCTGGCGTGGTGCCGCAGCAGCCGCCCAAGATGGACGCGCCGTCCTCCAGGAAGAGAGCCGCCCAGCGGGCGAACTCCTCCGGGGCCACGTCGTAGACGGTCTCGCCGTCCTCCAGGCGGGGCAGGCCCGCGTTGGGCTGGATCATGACGGGCAGATGGGTGTGGCAGAGGACCTCCTCCAATACGGGGCGCAGTTCGCGGGGACCGGCGGAGCAGTTGACGCCGACGGCGTCCGCCCCCAGGCTGGTCAAGGTCACCGCTGCCGCCGCAGGGTCCACGCCCAGGAAGGTGCGTCCGTCCGCTCCGAAGGTCATGGTGACGAAGACGGGGAGATTTGTCCGCTCCTTGGCCGCCAGCAGGGCGGCTTTGGCCTCCAGGAGGTCGCTGATGGTCTCGATGAGGATCAGGTCCGCCTCGGCGGCAACCCCGGCGTCCATGATCTCGGCGAACATGGCGTAGGCCTCGTCGAAGGTCAGTTCACCGAAGGGCTCCAGCAGGGCGCCCAGGGGGCCTACGTCCAGGGCGACGTATCTATCCGGGCCGGCGGCCCGGCGGGCGATGGCGACGGCGGCGGCGATATAGGGGGCGGGGTCCTCCCCCAGCTTCCGGCGGCTGGCGCCGAAGGTGTTGGCAGTGAGGATGTCCGCGCCTGCCAAGGCATAGGCGGTGTGGACGGCCTCCACTGCCTGCGGGGCGGTGAGGTTCATCGTCTCCGGCGGCGCGCCCGCCGGGAGGCCCGCCTGCTGCAGCATGGTGCCCATGGCGCCGTCAAAGAGGCGGGGGATGGTCAGGTCCAGCATGGTCGTGGGTCCTTTCTTTCGTTGTGCGGACGGTAATGAAAAAAGCGTGCCTTCCGGCACGCTTTTTTCATGCCCTTGGGTGGGCCTTATGATACACATCCTGCAATTTCTGCTTGATCATATGGGAATAAATTTGGGTCGAAGAAATATCCGCGTGCCCCAGCATCTCCTGGATGGAGCGGAGGTCCGCCCCGTTCTCCAGCAGGTGGGCCGCGAAGGAGTGGCGCAGCGTATGGGGCGTGATGTCCTTGTCGATCTGGGCCTTCTCTTGGTAATATTTGATGATCTTCCAAAAGCCCTGGCGGCTCATCCGCTCGCCGCTCATGTTCACGAACAGCGCCTTCTCCCGGGGATCTAAAACGAGCTGGCCGCGAATGTCCCGCATATAGTCGCTCAGCGCCTTTACCGCCCCGGAGTACAGCGGGATGATCCGCTCCTTCCCCCGGCTGGTACAGCGGATGAAGGACCCCGTTAGGTTTACGTCTCCTATGTTCAGGCCGATCAGCTCGCTGACCCGGATGCCCGTAGCGTACAGAAGCTCCAGCATGGCGTGGTCGCGGTAGCCCTTGGGATCGACGCACTGGGGCTGCTCAAGGAAGAGCTCCACTTCCTTGCCGGTGAGGATCTGGGGGAGCTTGCGCTCCGTCTTTACCGGCGCGGCGTCCTTGGCGGGGTTGTAGCGGATGACGCCCCGGTTCTTCAGATAGCCATAATAGGACTTCAGCGAGGCCACGCTGCGGGCGATGCTGGAGGCGGACTTCCCTTTCCCGGACATGGCGGCTATGTAGCGCTCGATATGCTCCGTCTCCGCCTGGGGCAGTTCTACGTCCTCCGACTCCAGGAGGTATCGGGAAAACTGCGTGACATCCCGCACATAGGAGGTGATGGTATTCGCAGACGCGCTGCGCTCCATCTCCAGATAGCCCGCAAAGCCCTCGATATAATACTCCGTCACGGCATCCCCTCCCTTCTTTCGATCTATATCGCACCCAGCGCCAGCCGGAACAGCAGCGGCGTCAGCATCCGCTCGCAGAATACGCCCAGCGCCAGGACCACACCGCACAACACGAACCACAAAAAATAACGGCTTCCATACAGCACGGGGGACGAGCGCTTCCCTCGTCCGAAGGACAGGGAGAACAGCTCCGTGGACAGCGGCCACGCCGCCCCCGCCAACAGGAAAAAGCAGGGCAGGGTGAACACCAGCCGCACCACCATGGCCCCCAAGGCCAGGGCCGCTCCCGCCCGCCCGTAGCACCGGACGAAGCAGGACACCGTATACATGGTGAAAAAACCAAACATCCCGGACAAGGCCGGGATCAGCACTACGCCCGCCGCAGAGAATCCCAGCAGGAACAGCAGCACCGCGTATCCAAAATACATGACCACGCAGCTGAGCAGCGATATCTCGATGCCGCCGCCGTCGTACAGACGGCAATAGTCCCCCAGATATTGCCCCAGGGCCTCCCAGGCCTCCTGGCCGCAGGACCCGGCGTACAAGTGCCCCGCCAGCGCCCCGCCCAGAAAGGCCAGGGCCAGCAGGAGCAGCCGCACCAGGCCGGGGTCCCAGCCTCCCAGCCGGATCGTTCGCAGTACCATACGTCCACGCATCTTCCATCACCTCGCACAAGCCTATGCGGCTGGGACAAGTTTTAGAAGCGCGCCTTCTTATGTGGACCGCCGCGGCGGGTCCGGCAAGGTGTCTGCCTATAAATATAGTGCAGATTCCCGGTTTTCGCAAGAGAAAATCTGGGAGCGGCCGGTTTTTTGTCAATTACGACAAAATATTATGTAAACAATATTATGTTAACCTCTTTGCCGGGGTCGGTGTTTGCAGGCAGTTCGGGTGGTTTCCGGACTATTTTGTGGGAAAGACGGTGGCAATACCCCTACATGTTGGACGGGCAGGCGATTACCATTTGTAATCACCTGCCCGCGCCGCCAAGAACGGTCATGAAGCAATTTTTCTTATTTTTGGTTATTTTCACCCCTTGACAAGCTTCGGGTCACTTCCGGCGGCGGCGGCTCCCGGTCCGGGCGCGCTTCCCCTTGGGGAGGTTATACCCCACCAGGGCCGCCAGCAGGCCTCCCGCCGCCATGGACAGGCCCAGGCCCGTGAGGCCGTTTTCGATGCGTATCGTGTCTGTGGTGAGCAGGGCGGCGGCCAGGGTCAGACTCAGAAAGACCACGACCACCACCGGCACGGACAGCATGGACGCCCCCTTCCCTTTCAGCACGCTGTAGCCGCAGCCAAGGAAGGACGCCAGGGCGGCCGTGACGCACACCAGGGGATACAGCTGATCCAGCCCCAGAACGCCCCGGTCCACCAGCAGTGCGCACAGCATCTGCAGCAGGACGTAGGACAGCAGCGAGATACCCCCTCCGATCAGGCAGTTTTTGACCATCCCCTCCGGCAGGGACATGACGACCTTTGACATAAAAAAACCTCCCGGCCAATCACTGATATGGAATCAGTATATTGGCCGGGATGGCGAAATATGCGGTCCTTATTTGGTCTCGGTGTCGGAACCCTCTTCCAGCTTGGCGGGCTCCTCCTTCTCGGTCTTCTTCCCCTTCTTGGCATCGGCGGGAGGATTGCTGTTGTTGGTGGACACGGCCCACTTGGTCAGCTCCATGCGCACCCGGTCGTCGCTGGTCTCGATGATGATGGTCTCATCCGTCACCTGGACGATCTTGCCGATGATACCGCCGATGGTGGTGATCTGGTCACCCTTTTTCAGGCTGTTGCGCATCTCCTCCGCCTGCTTTTTCCGCTTGTTCTCCGGGCGGATCATCAAAAAGTACATCAGCGCGATCATGAGGACCAGCGGGAGCATCAGTGACATCATGCTGGCGGAACCGGCGCCGGCGGCTGTGTAGAACAGTGGCATTTCTTTGTCTCCTTATCATCCGATTATTTCCGTTTGCCAAAAGCAGCTTCTGCCATTATATCTGATTTGGACGGGTTTGGCAAGTCCTAAATTTTTTGAGGCTGTTCCACAATAATTTCCTCCCGTCCCCGGTATTCGCTTTTTACAATTTCAAACATTTCTTCGGGAGTTTCCTTGCAGCCGTTTTGCAGCCACAGCTTGATGATCTTTGTCAGCCCACTTTTGAAAAACTCCATGTGATACATAACAAAGCGGTTGTTAAAATGCTTCTCTGCAAGCCGGGTATCATACCGCCAGATACCATATCGCTGTTCATCATAGCCCAGTTTGAAGTACGTTTGGTAGAAAAGCTGATTTTGCGCTATGTGCTGAAATAGTATCAAGTAATTATTAGAGTTAAATCCTTGTTCAACTTCCTCCTTGTATAATTCCGCAACCTGGGCCTCCAGCTTCTCCCGTATTGCGTCAGCCAGCCCGTATATATCCACATAGTTTGCGTAAAAGGTACTGCGGTTCAAACCAGCTCTTTTGCATATATCAGACACGCTGATTTGATTTAGTTCTTTCGTTTGCAGAAGCTCCACTAAGACCTGTTCAATTTTCTGCATGGAGGCTCGTTTACGCCGGTTGTTTTTTGTATTCATGGAAATCTCCTTTAATCCAACATCTGTGCAAACATTGTTGATTGTTTTTGATTTTCGGTTCCATTATACTATTCTTGCAATAAACAATCAACTGTTGCCTTAAAGGAGGTACTCAAATGAAGAAAAGTAGTTTTGTTGCGATGCTTATGGGAACGGTGAGCGGAGTGCTGTTTGCGCTGGGAATGTGCATGGCGCTCATCCCGGAGTGGGGCGCGTTCCAGCCGGGGATCGTGTTCGGCTGTGTGGGGCTTCTGCTCGGGTTGGTCACGGTGATGATCTGGCGGAAGATGGAGCACAAGGCCCCCATTCACTTCTCTGCAAAGACCATTCTTGCAGCAGCAGTCGGCGTGGTCGGCGCGTTGGCGCTGGGGATTGGTATGTGCTTCTGCATGGTCTGGGGCAAAATGGCGGCCGGCATCATCATTGGGCTGGCTGGTATTGTTGTCCTGCTCTGCCTGGTTCCTTTGACTAAGGGCTTGAAGGGGTGAACGAAAAACAGGCTGCCATCCAAAAAATCAAGAGGACCAAATTAGGAAGGCGGTTTATTCAAGAACAACGGTTCCGGGCAGTTTTCTCTGCTGCTGTGGGCCTGCTGGTCAACATCATGTATGCCATTTACCATGGGGCGCTGGGCGTGGTCAATCACTCCCTGTGGTTCGTAACAATGTTTGCATATTATATGATTTTAAGCTCCATGCGTTTTTCTGCTGTCCTATGTGAATGGAAACGCAAGTCTTTGGCCTCTGAGGATACAGAATATTTTGTGGCGAAACTATGCGGTGGTTTACTGGTTCTTTTGAGTTTCATTTTGGGTGGCATTGTCTATATCAGCCTCTCCCAAAACGTTGCAGTCAAACATCACGAAATCGTTATGATCACGATTGCAACATACACGTTTTACAAAATCACAGCCGCCGTCATACGGGCCATAAAACAGCGCAAAAATACAGTTCCGTTACTCGTTGTTATCCGTACAATCGGATATGCGGAAGCAGCTGCGTCACTTCTGACGCTGCAACGCTCTATGCTCATATCATTTGGTTCAGCGGACAATGAAGATATTGCCCTTATGAACAGCCTGACAGGAATATCAGTATGCTTGTTTATATTGCTGCTGGGGATTTTTACAATTTTGACAAGCGGCAAAGAAAGGAAGAACACACATGGCACAGTCTAAATTTGTAAAAGCAAACGAGGAGATCGCCAAGAAGGTGGCAGGCACATTTGAGAAAATCGAAAAAGCTGTCGTTGGAGGATATACCAAAGTGGAGGACGCTTTTGTTGACCGCTATCTCACTAGAGACGGCGAAACCGTGGAGGATGCAAAAGCCCGGTTGAAACAGGAGACAGGAGCAGCGGAAAAGCAGTGAAAGCCCTCAGTAATATTTTTGAATTGAGAGGAAAATCTGAAAACTTTTACTCTCTTCGTTTTGCGTAACGACCCACGCGTTCTTGCTGAGCGTTGTTGCAGCGGCTGGGTGCAAATGTCGAAGGGCCGGAGCTTCTTGCGGAAGCTCCGGCCCCTGATGGATGAAATTCTTTTTTCTTCCGCTTACATGTCGAACACGCCCATGATCACGATACCGGCCACGATGAGACCGATCATGGCGTAGTGCTTCCAGGACAGCTTTTCCTTGAGGAAAATACGGCTCCAGAGCACGGAGGCGGCGCAGTAGGCGGAGATGATGGGGGCGGACATGGCCAGGTGCTCCGTGTCCGCGATGGCGTAGATGTAGGCGAACTGTCCGGCGGTCTCGCAGACCGCGCCGATGTACTTGGGAGCCTCCATCTTGGGAATGAGGCGGTCCTTCTTGATGACGACCGTGTAGACGAAGCAGACCACCGCCGCGAAGAGGAAGGTCAGCTCGTAGGCCACGTTGGCGCTGTCCTCGTTGAGGGTCTCCAGCACCCGGTTATCGGCGAAGGTGCCCGCCGCGTCCAGGACGCAGTAGGCCACCGGCAGGGCCAGGGCAAGCCAGCTTTTGGCGTACTTGTAGTTGCCCTCCTGCTGACGGGCGGCGCGGAGTTCCGCGTCCTCGGTGGAGTCCACCACGCCCAGACCGATGGCGCCCACGCACACCAGCGCCACGGCAAACAGGGCCAGAGGGGAATAATCGTCCAAACCGACAAAGATGAAGGTCAGCACCGCCACCAGCGCGCCGGAGGAGTTGCAGATGGGAGAGGAAACGCTCAGCTCGATGTACCGCAGGCCCAGGTAGCCCAGGGCCATGGACAGGATATAGAGCAGGGAGACAGGCAGGTAGGTGAGGATGATGCCGAAATTAATCTCCACGCCGTTCACGAAGACCTCGAAGCCGGCGTGGAGGCCCATGACGACGCCCACCGCCATGACCATTTTCAGATGGCTGTACTTATCGGAAGCATCCCGGCAGCCAATTTTTGAGAAGAGATCGGAACCGCTCCAGCAAAACAGAGCGATCAGCGCAAGCCAAAACCACATAATTTTATTTCTCCTTCACACATTTCAGTTTTTGAATCAAAAGTGAAATGCGTGCGGAGGCGGTCTCCGGCGGTAGTAGTGGTTCGCCGCTATATTCATCATAGGGCGGCCAGCCCTCCGTCTGCCATTTTTTGCAGGGAGAGCAGGATGCCCAGCTTGGCGTGGTGCCAGGTGAGTCCGCCCTGGAAGTACACGGCATAGGGCGGACGGATGGGACCGTCGGCGCTGAGTTCGATGCTGCTGCCCTGGACGAAGGCTCCGGCGGCCATGATGACCTGGCTGTCATAACCGGGCATATCTCCGGGAACGGGGGCGGCAAAGCTGTCCACCGGGGCCGCACCCTGGATGCCCGCGCAGAAGGCGCACATAGCCGCCTCGCTGCCCAGCTCCACCGCCTGGATGATGTCCTGACGGGGCTCCGTCGCGTTGGGGATGCAGCGGAAGCCCAGGCTCTCGTAAAGGTTGGCGGCGAAGATCGCGCCCTTCAGGGCTCCGGCAACCACTGTGGGTGCAAGGAAGAAGCCCTGGTAGAAGGCGGGCAGGATGCCCAGGTTGGCCCCTACCTCCTGCCCCAGGCCGGGGGCGGAGAGACGGTAGGCGCACCGGTCCACGCACTCCTGAGTGCCGCAGATGTATCCGCCGATGGGGGCCAGGCCGCCGCCGGGGTTCTTGATGAGGCTGCCCACCACCATGTCGGCCCCCGCGTCGGAGGGCTCGACAACGTCCACAAATTCGCCGTAGCAGTTGTCCACCATGACCTTTACGTCCGGCTTGACGGACTTGCAGAAGGCGATCAGCTCCCCGATCTGCTGAACGGAGAAGGACGGGCGGGTGGCGTAGCCCTTGCTGCGCTGGATGGTGACGAGCCTGGTCTTCGGCGTGATGGCGGCGCGGATGGCGTCATAGTCGAAGCCGCCGTCCGGCTTCAGGTCCGCCTGCCGGTAGGTCACGCCATACTCCGCGAGGGAGCAGGGACTGGGTCGGATGCCGATGACCTCCTGGAGGGTGTCGTAGGGCAGGCCCACCGGACTGAGCAGCTCGTCCCCCGGCAGGAGGTTGGCGCTGAGAGCCACCGTCAGGGCGTGGGTGCCGCAGGTGATCTGGGGGCGGACCAGCGCCGCCTCGGTGTGGAAGACGTCCGCATAGACCTTCTCCAGGCGTTCCCGGCCGTCGTCGTCGTAGCCGTAGCCGGTGGTGGCGGCGAAGTGCTGGGCGCCGATGCGGTTTTTCTGCATGCCCAGGAGGACCTTGGCCTGGTTGATCTCCGCCCGCTGGTCGATGGCCCGGAAGCGGTCCGTCAGACGGGACAGGACCTCCTCCCCCCTGTCGCAGACCGCTTTGCTGAGCCCCATCTGGGCATATATCGTCAGTAAGTCCATATAGAACCTCTTTTCCTTCCGATCATTCAAAATACCGGGAAAAGTTTACCATGGATGTCCACAGATTGCAAGTATAATTTTCCGGACAGAGAGACCGCCGCAGGCGGGGTGCCTGCGGCGGTCTCGGGTCATTTCTTCGGAAAGTAGAGGCGGACGGTGAGGATGCCCGCCTGCCATCCGGCGGCGGCGGTCCCGCCCATCTGCTCCGTCAGACGCCGGGCGATGGACAGGCCCAGGCCGGTGCCCTGCCCGCCGGATTCCACGGTAAAGTACCGGTCGAACAGCCGCTCCGCCAGCACCGGCGTCAGGGACGGAGCGGCGTTGGAAAAGGTCAGGGTACCGTCCTTCTCCAGAACAATGCGGAGGTCCCCCGGGCTGTATTTGGCTGCGTTGGACAGGACGTTGCTCAGGATGCGGCTCACCGCCTCCCGGTTCAGGGGGCGGACCACCGGAGTTTCCGGCAGCTCCACCTCCGGCGCGATGCCGCGGGCGGAGAAGACGCCGTACCAGGCGGCAAGGCTCTCCTCCACCGCCTGGTTGAGGCTGACGGGTTCCGCAGGCTCCGGCTCTTCGGCGGCCAGGACCGCCGAGGTGCGGAAAAATTCCTCCGTCAGGGATCGCAAATGGTCCGTCCGGCCCCGGATGAGAGACAGGTAGCGCTCCGCCGCCTCGCTCTTCTCCTCCCCCTCCAGCAGGTCCAGATAGCCGCAGATGGCGGTGAGGGGGGTGCGGAGATCGTGGGAGACGTTGGTTACCGCCTCTTTCAGGTCCCGGTCGCCGTTCTGATACTGCTGACGCTCCTGGCGGAGCTGGCGCAGCTGGACGTTGAGTCCGGCAGCCAGACGGCACATGGCGCCGTCCCGGCTGGGGATGGACAGGAGGGTGTTGGTGTCCGTTTCCAGACGCTCCTGAACGCCGCGGCGAAGCTCCTCAGCCGAGCGGCGGAGGAGCCAGAGCTTCCAGAGCAGAAGCAGTACGGCGATCGCCAGCAGGGCGCACAGCACCGCAAGAACGTACACCATCCGCGCTCCCTCCCTTACTTTACAGCAATATATACATCCATATAGTCTGTGCTGTCCCGGTTATATTCCCGTTCAAAGCACGCGATAACGTCCTTGTCCTCCAAATGCTCCAGCCGGTTGAGGCGCATATAGGCCATCAGCGTTTTATAGGCGTTGGGGATCGTTCGGAACGGCTCGATAAAGGGGTCAACAATGGTTACGACCGCGTATTTCTGCCAAGCCGGACGGGCGGTTTCGGGCGTCCACGCAACCAGAGGGCGCACGGTTGGAAGGGAGTCATTTCAATTCCGCTTTTTGGAATATCCGGCAGGTCAGAAAGGCGAAAGCCGCGATCCAGACCATGCTGATGCCGAAGGCCTTCCCTACCATGGCGGGCGCGTAGGCGGCGGCATCCATGGCGCGGAGAAGCCCCAGCGGCGTATTGGCCAGCAGTCTGCCGAACCAGGGTGTAGAAACGCCGAAGGACACCAGCGCGTTGCCGCCCAGCAGCACCAGACAGAAGCCCGCCGCCACCACAAGGACCGTTTTCTGCAGAAGGAACGCCAGAATGAAGGTGATCCCGTTGATGGCGATGCCGGTCAGCACAGCCGCGAAGAAAGCCGCCGCCATATTGGCCGCCGCTTCTACTGTGAACGGATGCCCAAATCCCAGTAGGACGCTTTGCAGCACTGTCCGGCCCAGGACGTAAGGCAGTAGGAGAATGACATCCGCCGCCGCAGCAGCGATCAGCTTGCTGAAAAAATGGGAGCGCGGTGATAGCCTACTACGATCTTCAGCTGGGTCGTGCGGTTCTCAAAGTCGCCGCAGACGACGATGGATATGGCCAGCGCCGCCAGAACGGAGATGGTAGGGGTATCCTTCAGGGAGGAGAAAAAGGCGTCATAGCCATAGAATACGATCTCCAATTCCTCTGCCTGCGGAGAATTGACGTAGCTCAGACAGGACAGCGACGTCACCACGGACAGCACCAGCATCAGCAGCGCGATCAGATGCAGAGGACGGGCTCTGGTCAGCTTCGTCATTTCGCTTTTCAGAAGACGGTTCATTTGCTCCCTCCTATTTCAAATCTTTCCGCCGGAACAGCGCCAGACCTGCGGCGGTGCTGGCGGCGGCGGCGCCAAGGCTCACCAGCGGCAGGCGGATGGGGCGCGCCTCCGCCGCGGCGATCAGCTGCACCGCCTGACAGCCAGGGAGGTCGTACAGGGCTTCAAAAATCGTGCGCTTGAGCCCCTGGACGTAGGCCGGGTTGGGCATGGCCTCCCGCACGAGTATCTGGCCGTTTTCGATGTACTCCCGGGCGGGGATGACGGCCTGCTCCGTCAGGCGGGAATTGAGGTATATCCCCAGAAACAGGAGAAAATAGGCCAGAAAAATGCAGACGATCGCCACCACCGCCTTGTTCTGGTTCAGCAGGGCCGCCATGGTGAAGACGGCGCACAGGGAGGCGGTCATGAGAAAGGCGCAGAGGGTGAACCACAGGACGGAGGCCAGAGGCAGCGTGAAGCCGCCCATCAGCGGGATGCCCGCCGCCGTCATGGGCAGGATGTAGCCCAGGCAGATCAGGACGCCCGCCGCCGAGCAGGTGATAAGATTCGCCAGATACAGGTTGGCGCGGGAGTGGCCCACGGCGATCTTGTTGCGGATGGCTCCGTCGCTGTACTCCGCGCCGACGAAGAGGCTGCAAAAGGCGGAGAGGACCACGCCGGACATGAGGACGAAGAGCATGTAGCGGTTGTCCAGAGGGACGGGGGTCCCCTGCTGCCGGGCGTGAACGCCCACCGCCAGTTCGAATATGCCGATGCCGAACATCACCGACACCGCCGTCCAGAAGGACGCGCTGCGCCACAGGCGGAAGAAATTGGCCCGCAGGAGGAGGTTTATGCTTAATTTTGCGCTCATTATTTCAGGTCCTTTCTGCGGAACAGGAGCAGTCCCGCGGCGGTGCTGGCTGCAATGACGGACAGGCTCAGCAGGGGCATCCGCCAGAACTGTTCCACAGAACGCGCCGATATCTGGAGGCACTGGCCTGTGGGCAGCAGGTCGATGAGAAAGCGGCACACCGCCCGGGGGACGGGCTGCAGGTAGTTGGGGTTGGGGAGCATTCCGGCGGCATCCCTGCCCCACTCGTCATAGACCGCCGTAAACTCCGGTTCCCCGAGGCGGGCGGTGAGGAAGCCGATCAGAAACATGGCGAAGAGCGCGGCGGACAGGGTGATGATAACGGTCTTCGTCTCGTTCCGGATCAGCATCGCCGCCATGGTCACCAGCGCCGTGCAGGCCGCAAGGGCCAGCAGGCCATAACATGCCAGCAGCAGGAGCTGTCCGGCGGGCATTTTCAGCGGCAGACCGGTGGGCGCTGCCGCTATGCCCACCAGCGCAAGATAGAGGACCGCCAGCAGAACGGAGGCCGTCATACAGGCGAGCAGATTCGACAGATAGACCGCCGCCTTGCTCCGGCCCGTCACCAGCTTGTTGCGGATGGTCCCCTCGCTGAACTCCGTGCCCAGATAGACGCTCAAAAACGGGGCCTGGATGAGCATGGGGACCGGTATCATCCCTGCTATACCGAAGGCGAACAGCAGCGGTTCCTCCAGACCGAACTGCCCGCCCTCTTTGATATAGATCGAGTAGAACGTCACGCCTATGATAAAAAGCGCATAGGCAAACTCCGCCGCCAGGGCGGCGCGGAACGCTCCGCTGTGAAACAGACGGGAGAAATTGGCGTGCAGCAGATTTCTCATACGCCCCCTCCCCTATTTCAGGTCCTTGCGCTCAAAGAGCGCCAGCCCGCCCAGGGTGAAGACCGCCGTCACGCCCAGATCGCACAGCAGCGCCCGCAGAGGGCTGAGTACCGCCAGGTTCTGCACCTGTATCGCCTGCCCGGCGGGGATGATATCCCGGACGACCTCGTAAAACGTCCGAAGCGCCCCGGAGACGTAGCGGGGATTGGGCTCCGGGTTTATCGCCTGCATCCCGTCCACGGTCATGAGGAGGCCGCCGACAAACTCCGGCTCGGAGAGGGTGTTTTCGACCGTGGAGGCTGCCAGCAGCAGGGCAAACCAGGACAGCACCACGGTAACTGTGGCGGTTCGCCTGCTGAGGAGCATCCCCAGGAAGGTGAAGATGGCGGCAAAGGCCACGGTGGAGCCCACGACGATGAGAACATGGAACGCCAGCCCTCCAAGGCCGAATCCCCAGGGCCCGACCATCGGGATGCCAACGCACCCGCCGATGAGCCATGCGGCGGTAAAGAACAGGGACGCGGTCAGGACCGTGAGAAAGTTGGCCAGATAGACCTCCCGGCGGATGCAGCCTACGGTCAGCTTATTGCGGATCGTGCCATCGCTGTACTCCGCGTTCAGAAACATAGCGGCAAACATGGCGATAAAGAACCCCAGCGACATCGCTATATTGAAATAATGCTGCTCCAGCTTTACCTGAAAGCCGCGCTGGACGTCCTCCCGGCACCAGAAGAACACGAAGACGACGGAACAGGCCAGCACCGTGCCGAAGCACGTCCAGAACACATGGTCCCGGCGCATCCGGAAGAAATTGGCCCGCAGGAGGTTAGTCATCGACGGCACCTCCCACCAGGTTCATGTAATAGCTCTCCAGGCTCTCGTCGTGCTCGTGGATGTTCTTCACCTCACAGCCCGCGTTATGAAGGGCAAGAGTCAATTCGGTGACGGAGGGGGCGTCGTAGACGTCGGCCTCCGTGTCGCTGTGGATGGAGTACTCCAGGCCCATTTTGTCCAGGGCGGCGGTCAGCGGCCGCGCGTCGCTGACGGTGAGGCGCAGGCACTTCCGGCAGTTGGCTTCCAGCTCGGGGGCGCTGATCTCCTTGACCATGCGGCCGTTGTCGATAAAGCCGTAATGGGTGGCGAGGCGGCTCAGTTCGTCCAGAATGTGACTGGAGATCAGAACGGTGATCTGCCGCTCCCGGTTCAGACGGAGGATCAGCTCCCGGATCTCCACGATGCCCTGGGGGTCCAGGCCGTTGGCGGGCTCGTCCAGGATGAGGAAGTCCGGGTCCCCGGCCAGAGCCACGGCGATGCCCAGGCGCTGGCGCATTCCCAGGGAGAAGTCCCTCGCCTTTTTCTTTCCGGTGTTCCCCAGGCGGACCAGCTCCAGCAGGTCGCGGAGGCCGTCGTAGGACGGCAGGCCCAGAATCTGATACTGCTGCTTCAGGTTTTCCTCCGCCGTCATGGAGAGGTAGATGGAGGGAGTCTCCACCACCGCTCCCATGCGGCGGCGGGAGCGGGTGATCTCCCTGCTGTCGTTGGGACAGCCGTAGAGGGTGAAGGTACCCTCCGTGGGCTCCTGGAGGCCACAGATCAGGCGGATGAGGGTGGTCTTGCCCGCGCCGTTGCGGCCTACGAAGCCGTAGATGGCTCCCTTTTCCACGTGCATGGTCAGGCCGTTGAGGGCCTTTCCGTTCTTATAATGCTTGATTAAGTTGTTTGTTTGAAGGATGTAGTCCATTTTCTTACCTCCTTGATTGGAATACACGTATTTTAGCAGGGGGTGGTTAAGAAAACGGTTAAGGAAATGGTTAAGATTTGGTAAAGAAGCTTAAGAACTTCAAAAGAAGTGGTTCCCATTAAAATTCAATCCTTCTTTGATAGTTCTCCCACCCTGTCCGCAGGGTATCACTAATCTCTTTCCGCAGCCAGTCCGGCTCCAAGATCTGACAGAGCGATACATATTGCAGCGCCCAAAATTTCAGCCCGGCGGCTCCGGTAAACACTGCCGCGTCAAATGTCCCGTCTCCATTGTCCCGAAGCCGGGTTTCCATGCCGAAGCGGTCCAGCACATCGCTGAGCAAATCACTCTCACAGCGTAACACCGCATGGACGGCCTCGCCAGGAAAGGGGTACACCCGCTCCCGGACATACCGCGCCAGGTCCAGCCCGGCTGGCAGCGGTTCGGCAGGCTGCTCCTCCAGCAGGACCGGGGACTGAATCCGATCCACCCGGTAGTGGCTGATGTCCTCCGCTCCCTGATACCGGCAAATCAGGTAGTAGTTCCCGTTGGCGAAGCACAGGCCGTAGGGCGATACCCGGTAAGGCCGCTCCCGGCGGGGATGGAGGCGCTTGTCCATACCGTACTCCATGTACTGAAACTCCACCTGACAGCGGCGCGAAACAGCCTCCTCCAGCACCTCCACGGACAGGAAGGCTTCATGATTCATGCCACGCCAGGGCACTCCGGCGATGAGAGGACGGCACTGCGCCCGCTGCCAGCGGCTCAGGCCCCGCTGAAGCCTGTCCAACAGCTGTTCACACTGGCGCTGTGAGATGCCCGGAAAGGCGGACACCGCGTCCGACAGCAACTGGACCTCGGATGGCTCCAGAGAACGGGACAGCAGCCGGTAGCCCTCGCCATCGTCCTGGTACTCCGGAATGTGACAGCCGACAGCCCGCAGCTTATCCAGGGCGGTATACACAGCCCGACGGTCGTATCGCAGACCATACTCCGTCCGCAGCAGGCGCAGCAGCTCCCCCATGGCCAGGGCGTGGTCTCCGTCGGTGTGTTCAGAAAGAATCTGATAGACGCGGAAGGGCAAAAGATTCACAGCAAAATCCTTTCGTCCAGCCGCACAGAGATATTGTCCGCATAGGTCAGGGAAAGCCGGTGGGCTACATCATTCAAACCTCCTCCCCGGTTGCTTCCGGTTCGGCCGATCCAGCTGGGGTCAAGGTTGAGACGCAGGACCATGTTGTCCTGCAGCTGCCGTTCTACCTGTTCCACCGTGCGGCGGGCCGCTTCTGAGGACTGTTCCACCGGGTAGCCATCCTTCAGCAGAGTGACCTTGCCAAACAGAATAGTCATATGGTCAAAGAGCCGCTCCACGGCTTGACCCCACTCCCTGCACGCCGCATCTCTTCCGGGTACGTAAAAGTCATAGGTGGAGTAGAAATCATCAGCCACGAAACAACGCAGGTCGGTCAGCCGGTGGGGATTCTTGACCATCCAGTATTTCCTTTCCCGGTAATTTTCCAGGTGATTCCGGTTCCTGCCTGCCATATCGTCGGAAATACCGATATAAAAGGGCCGGTCCGCATCCTGATAGACGTGGAAATATACGCCCAGGCCACTGGCCTCAGATGGAATATTGTTTCCTGCCAGTAACTCCCGTGCGGAGATGCTGTGAAAGACGTGAAGATCGACCATGAAAGTGCCCTCCATTTTCTTGATAGCCTATTCTACCATTTCCCAGCACAAATAGCAATCACCCCCCTGTACTTGTTTTGGTACAGGGGAGTGTGATATGCTTGGAACAGACCAGCGGAAAACCAGATCAGAAATGTGGAGGAGTTTTTTATGCGGCGTATTATGATTGACAACCTGACCCTGCTGGTGGGCGGCACCCGGCTGGAACGGGAACAGCAAATGGACAAATTCCAAAACGCCAGTGATTTTATGACAGCGATCATACAGAATATCCGGGAAGATGACAACGGCGGGTTCCTGACACGTCTGCGCACGGTTCCGTGTTTCGCGCTGTCGGAAGTTCAGAGCATCGGCGGAAAACCGGCAACGGAACAGCTGCTGTCCGACCTGCTGATGGACCGCCAGCGGCGGGGACTTCTCACCGTATTGGGAATGGAGTATATTCCCCCGTTTATCAAACAGCTGTATCCCATTCCCTGCGGCCCGATTCCGGCAAAGATCTGCCTGCTGGAACGTGATTTGCGAAAATGCAAATTTCTGGAGTTGTATTTTGATTCCGCTCCGGAGGTGGAAATCATCTGTGATGATTTCCGGCACTTCATGGAGACCCACCAGGTGCAGTGTGTGGTATCTCCTGCCAATGCCTTCGGACTGATGGACGGCGGGTATGATCTGGCGATCACCGAGTGGTTTGGGGACCAGCTGCAAAAGCGGGTACAGCAGTATATCATCCATCATTTTTACGGTGAACAGCCGGTGGGGACCAGCTTTTTGATCGACGCGGGAAAGGACGGCCAGTCTCTGATCCATACGCCCTCCATGCGCACACCCCAGCGGATTTTAGACCCGCAGGTCATCTATCAATGTATGCGAACAACCCTGATGTGTGCGGCGGAGTACAGTATCGAAAGCATCGTTATCCCAATGTTTGGAGGTTTGACGGGCGGAGTGCGCCCCCAACTGGTTGCGGATATGATGTGGAGGGCTTACCGGCAGCTGAAAAATCCACCGGAAAGGATCGATTGGAATGATGTGGAAGAAATTAAAATCATTCTTTAGAAAACCAGCGCGCAAACGGGTCCTCAACAAAGAGGGCTTTGAGCGGTTAGAGCAAAAGTTCATCGAGAATACGGGCCTTATTAACGTAGACTATGCTGATGTGCAGATCCTTCGAAAAGACGAGGCAGCTTTTCTCTGGGAAAGCCCCCCTTGCACATCAATGGATGAAATGATAAGCCTGTCCCCGCTGGCAGCGGCGGAAATGGCTCCAGAGCGGGGACGGAAGATCGTGTCCGTATTGCTATATTGCAATTTGCCCTGGGAGGCGGATATTGAAAGCCTGGATGCAATATGCAGCGCAATTCAGAGAACGATTCAAGAAGATGCGGATATTGTATTCGGCTGTGAATTTGGCGAGGAATGCAGTTTCCTGCTGGCCACTTCTGAGGGAAAATGTGGTTCAAAACCTTTTGATGCCGCACATGATCGATCTGTCATGGATGAACGCTATGAAGACTGAAAGCATTTTTGAGAAAACTCCCGGTTTGAACATGCCAAGCCTGATCCTGCTGGCCGCTCGGCTTGGGATGGGCATCCGGCAGGAACAAAGTTAAAATAAGAAAAGAGCCCCCGCCGCCCCGCAGGAGCGGTACGGAACATTCTTTGACGAAGGAAGAAGAAAAAAGCGGTGCGGTCCGCAGGGCGTCAAATCATTCCGCCAGCTTGAAGCCGATCCCCCACACTGCCTCGATGACCTCCCCCGCCCCGGCCTCCCGGAGCTTCCGGCGGAGATTGCTGACATGTACCTTTAACGAACTCTCCACGCAGTCCGGCGTATCCATACTCAGCTGCTCCAAAAGCTGAGATTTCGTAATCACTTGCCGGGGATTCTGCATCAGCAGCTTCAAAATGCCATACTCCGTGCGGGTCAGGCGGACAGCCCCGCCGTCCACCGTTGCCTCACGGGTCTCCGGGGCAAGAGCGATCCCCCTGTACCGCAGAATCCCGTCCTGCCGGGACTGCTGGCGCAGCTGGACCGCAATGCGGGCCAGAAGCTCCCGGGTGTCAAAGGGCTTGGTCAGATAGTCGGCGGCTCCGCCCTGGAGCAGGTCCACCTTGTCCTCCACCGCCGCCCGGGCGGAGAGGACGATCACCGGTATCCCGGTCAGATTGGGCAGTACCTCCTCCCCGTTCAAGCCGGGCAGCATCAGGTCAAGCAGGATCAGGTCGGGACGCCTGTCCTCCAAAAGCATGAGGGCTTCCGTGCCGGAGTAGGCCCGCAGAACGCCATACCCCTCCCGGCGCAGAAGCTCCTCCAGCATGTCCCCGATATAGACGTCGTCATCCACAATGGCAATCACAGAACCTGTCATAGAGCAAGCTCCACCTTTTTAAAGGAATATCCCCCCTCTTCGTCTGTGTCCAGCAGGACCATGGTAGGCGCAGACCGGGGAGGCCGGGGATAGGAGCAGCTCCCCGGATTCAGCCACAGGCGGCCCATGATCCGCTCCTGGGCGTACTGGTGGGTATGGCCGCAGATCACTACGTCCACCCCCGTCAGGTTCCACGGGACGTCGGAACGGCGGTGAGTCACACAGAAGGAAACGCCGCCCAGGTCGATGCGCATCAGCCGTGGCAGCTCCTGGGCCCAGCTGCCCCAGTCGTTATTGCCCCGCACGCCGTACAGGGGCGCCAGGCTGTCCAGCTCCTGGGCCACCGAAGGGTCGTCAAAATCCCCCGCGTGGAGGATGCAGTCCACGCCGCGCAGGCGCTCCTTCACCTCCGGACGCAGGCGTCCGTGAGTATCTGAGATCACGCCGATCCGCATGTACGGTCCCTCCTTTCACTCCGCCAGCATGGCGGCGAACTCCTCTTCTGTCAACACGGGGATACCCAGCTCCTCCGCCTTGCGGAGTTTGCTTCCGGCGTTCTCCCCGGCCACAACGTAGGTGGTCTTTTTGCTCACCGAGCCGCTGGCCTTGCCGCCCCGGGCCTCGATGAGGGCGGCGGCTTCGTCCCGGGTAAATTTTTCCAGCGCGCCGGTAAGGACGAAAGTCATGCCCTTGAACTGCTCCCCGGCGCTCTGCTGGGCGGCCTCCATGCTGACCCCCGCCTCCTTCAGGCGGCTGATGAGGTGCTTGGACTGGGGGCTCTCCAGCCATTCCCTGATATAGGCGGCGGTGATGCCGCCCACGTCGTCGATGGCGGTCAGCTCCTCCTCCGTGGCCTCGGCCAGGGCGTCGAAGCTGCCGAACCGGGCGGCGAGGATCTTCCCCGCCTTCTGGCCAACCTGGCGGATGCCCAGAGCATAGAGCAGACGCTCCAGGCCCCGGTCCTTGCTGGCGGCAATGGCGTCTACGGCGTTCTGCGCAGACTTTTTCCCCATACGCTCCAGCTCCGCCAGCTGCCCAACGGTCAAAAAATACAGGTCCGCCGGGGTCTTGACCAGCTCCTTGCCGATGAGCTGCTTGATGACGGCAGGGCCTACGCCGTCGATGTCCATGGCGTCGCGGCTGGCGAAATGGGTCAGATTCCGGTGGAGCTGGGCGGGACACTCCGCGCCGGTGCAGCGGATGGCCGCGCCGTCCTCGTCCCGAACCACCGGCGCGCCGCACACGGGACAGGCCTCGGGAAACCGGTAGGGCTCGGTGTTCTCTGGACGGAGGTCCTTGAGGACCGCCACCACCTCGGGGATGATCTCGCCGGCCTTTTGCAGGACTACCGTGTCACCGACGCGGATGTCCTTCTCCTCAATAAAATCCTGGTTGTGCAGGGTGGCGTTGGTGACGGTGGTGCCCGCCAGACGGACCGGCTCCACCACCACCTTAGGGGTCAGCACCCCCGTCCGGCCCACCTGGACCACGATCTCCAGCACACGGCTGGGCTTCTGCTCCGGCGGGTACTTATAGGCGATGGCCCAGCGGGGGCATTTGGCTGTGCTTCCTACAATCGCGCGTTCTGACAAGGAATTAACCTTTACAACTGCACCATCCATGTCGAAGGGCAATTCCTCCCGGGAATCCCCCAGGCGGACGATCTCCGCGTTGACGTCCTCCACCCGGTCCATCACTTTGTGGGGGATGGTCCGGAAGCCCTGGGAGGCGATATACTCCAGGGTCTCGCTGTGGGAGGCGAAAGTCCGGCCCTCGGCCAGCTGGAGGTTGAACACGCGGATATCCAGCAGCCGCTTGGCGCAGATCTTGGGGTCCAGCTGGCGCAGGGAACCGGCGGCGGCGTTGCGGGGATTGGCGAAGAGGGCCTCTCCATTTTCCTCCCGCTGGCGGTTGAGTTTATGGAAGACGTTCTTGGGCATGAAGACCTCGCCGCGCACGATGAGGCGGGGGAGCTTGTCCGGCAGCGTCATGGGGATGGACTTGATGGTCCGGAGATTTTCCGTTACATCCTCCCCCACCCGGCCGTCCCCACGGGTCGCGCCCTGAACGAAAACTCCATCCCGGTACTCCAGGGCCACGCTGAGGCCGTCCACCTTGGGTTCTATACTGTAGGCGACTGTCTCCAGCGCCTCCTCCATCCGCTTGGCGAACTCCTCCACCTCCTCGGGGGAAAAGACATCCTGGAGGCTCTCCAGGGGGACGGGGTGGGTCACCTGGGTAAAGCTCTCCAGGGCCGCGCCCCCTACCCGCTGGGTGGGCGAATCCGGGGTGACCTCCTCGGGGTGCTCCGCTTCCAGCTCCTCCAGACGGCGCAGAAGGCGGTCGTATTCGTAGTCCTCCATGGTGGGATCGTCCAGCACGTAGTAGCGGTAGCCCGCCTCGCTGAGAGTCTCACGCAGAGTTCTCATTTCACTTTTGTAGTCCATTGGTTCCTCCTGAGTACAGCGCCGCCATCCGGCGGCGGATTTATCCGTTGTTGATCGAGTATTCAAAGGCATCCTCTTCTACAGGATTCCCCGAATCAAAGTAGGTATAGGTATCGGGCACATCCCCCACGATTACCGTCTCCGCCACGGCGTAGGAGTTGACCACCTGGGTCCCCGTGCGGAACCCGGGCAGCAGGATGGAGACGGACACATCCACGCACAGCAAAATTTGATGGGTGGTCTGGTTGATGCCCGCATGGGAAAACTGGTTCTCGAACCGGGCGGAGCAGCTTCCTGTGGACTGCATCTTCACCGGCATCTTCGGCCCCCGTCCCGCCAGGAACGCCGAGCCGCTGAGGGTCCCCATGGGGATCTCCAGCTCGATATCCGACATCTCCCCCAGACGGGTCAGGATGTCCTGGGTGATGGAGGCCTGGAGGCGGTTGAACTCCGCCATGTTGCTCACCAGGGCCGCTACGCCGCCGCTGGCGTTCTTCTCCAGGGAGATCAGGTCGTTATACTGGATCTCCCCGCTATTCACCGCGTCGCTGACCGCCTCCGCCACCAGGCCGTTCACCATATTGGACACCCGGGTCACCGCCAGGTTCCCCAAAATGGAGCGCAGATGGCCCATGCCCACAACGGTCAAGACCATCAGGACACAGGCGAACAGGAAGCAGAAGAACTTTGCCTTCTGCCGGGTGGACATAGGAGGACGGCGGCGCATGGATCATCACCTCACGTCCAGCCTATGAGAGAACAGCTTTTCCCTATTCCTCTGTGTGTCAAAAAAGATGCTTTGCATCTTTTTTGAGAAGGGCTTCGCTTCGCTCTGCGCCTCGGTTGTGCGCCTTTGGCGCACAATTCGACGCTCGCTCCGCGCAAAGTGTTTTTCCCACGTACACGCCGCGGGAAAAACGATTTCATTTTATTTCGCGCCTGCGGGCGCGAAACTCCCGTGGGCCGCCCATGGGGCGGCCTAACGCCTGCGGAGGGCTTTTTTTGACAGGTTGTATTCCGTTTATTCCGGCAGGGCCGTCACTAGGTCCTTAAAGACCCGGCCCCGCTCCTCGAAATTCCGGAAGCGGTCGAAGGAGGTGCTGGCGGGAGAGAGGATCACCACGTCCCCTTCCCCAGAACGCCCGTCCGCAAGGCGGACCGCCGACCGGTAGTCTGCCGCGGTCAATATTTCCAGGTCACGATAGTTGTCCGCCGTCTGGACGGCCTCCCGGATGACCTGCTCCGTAGCACCGCAGAGGATCAGAAGCTTCACGTGGTCGTTGACTTCTGGACCCAGGGGGGCGTAGCTGATCCCCTTGTCCTTGCCTCCGGCGATGAGGATCACCTTCTCCGGGAAGGAACGCAGGCCCGCGATGGTACGGCTGGGGCTGGAGGCGATGGAGTCGTTGTACCACCGGACGCCCCGGCGCTCCCGCACCAGCTCGATCCGGTGCTCCACCCCGCCGAAGGTCCGGGCAAAGGCGCGGATGGTCTCGTCCGGCACCAAGCCCTGGACGGCGCAGATGGCCGCCATGTAGTTCTCGACATTATGGACTCCCGGCAGGAGTATGTCCGCCAGCGGCAGCACCGGGCGCTGGCCGGAGGCGTCCCGGTACCAGATGGCGTCCTCCTGGATATAGCAGCCACTTTCGGGCTGCTGGTCTGAGGTCCGGGTGAAATACAGCACCTTTGCCGGTGTCCGGGCGGAAAGGTCACGGGCGATCTCGTTGTCCCAGTTGCACACCGCGCGGTCACCGGTGGTCTGATGGGCCAGTAGGTTGGCCTTGGCGGCGACGTATTCCTCCATGTCTGTATGGACGTCCAGGTGGTTGGGGGCCAGGTTGGTCACAACGGCGATATGGGGGCTCCGGTCCATGGTCAGCAGCTGGAAGGAGCTCAGCTCCACCACCGCCCAGTCCGTGGGGCGGATGTCGTCCGCCTCGCTGAGCAGCGGACGGCCGATGTTGCCACCCAGGTGGACCGTATGCCCCGCCGCCTCCAGGAGGCGGGCAATGATGGTGGTGGTAGTTGTCTTTCCATCGCTGCCGGTGACGCCCAGAATGGGACAGGGGCAGACCTGGAAGAAAACCTCCATCTCCGAGGTGAGGACGCCGCCCCGGGCCCTGGCCTCCTCCAGGTAGCGGGGATGCAGGCCGGGGGTGCGGAAGATCACGTCGTGGTCCAATCCCTCCAGGTAGTCCGGACCCAGGCGCAGCTTGCAGCCCGCGGCCTCCAGCTCATCCCCCAGAGGGCCCAGGACCTCCCGGTCCTTTTTATCGCAGGCGGTCACATTGATCCCCGCGTCCAGCAGGAGCTTTAAAAGAGGGCGGTTGCTGATGCCGATGCCGGTCACAGCAACACGCTTGCCTCTCAGCGTGTTCAGATAGTCGCGCAAAGTCATGGTCGTTCCTCCTTGCCTTCTCTTTGGTCTATTATACCACCCGTTCAGGGAGAAAACAACAAATTTATCCAGCTTCGCCGGTTTCTTTCGTTGACAAGCCGCGTCTTCTCCTGTAGAATAAGGGGTGAGTAAGACAGACAGTCGCGTGACGGCGCGAAAGCTCCGTCATGAGGAAAGTCCGGGCTCCATAGGGCAAGGATAACGGGTAACGCCCGCCGAAGGCGACTTCAGGAAAAGTGCAACAGAAATAAACCGCCCGGCATTGGATGCCAAGGCACCCAGCGCCTGGTAAGGATGGAAAGGCGAGGTAAGAGCTCACCCATCGGCTGGAGACTGTCCGATGCTGTAAACTCTATCCGGAGCAACACCGTGGAGAGAACTTGGATCATGTATCTGCGATCCTCGACCGGCCCGGTCGTTCTCGAGGAGGTGGCTGGAGCGGTCTGGCAACAGGCCGCCTAGATAGATGACTGTCAAATACAGAACCCGGCTTACAGTCTTACTCGACATAAGGGAAAGTACCTCGGAGGTGCTTTCCCTTTCTTCTTGAAAAACGTTTTGGTCCGGAGGAGCTTATGAAAACACAAGACGATCTTCAATTTGACGCGCGGTCCGTTCTCGTCGTCCCGTCCCAGCGGCAGCTGGCGTGGCAGAGGATGGAGTTTTACGCCTTTATCCATTTTTCGGTGAACACCTTCACCGGCCGGGAGTGGGGGGACGGCACGGAGCCTCCCTCCTGCTTCGCTCCCGCGCGGCTGGATACGGACCAGTGGGCCCGGTGCATCCGGGACGCCGGGATGGGCGGGGCCATCCTCACCTGCAAGCACCACGACGGCTTCTGCCTCTGGCCCAGCCGGTACACGGACCACACCGTCGCCAACAGCCCCTGCCCCAGGGACGTGGTGGGGGAATTTTCCGATTCCTGCCGCCGGTATGGGCTGAAATTCGGGGTCTACCTCTCCCCCTGGGACCGGAACAGCGCGCTGTACGGGACGGGCAAGCCCTACGACGACTATTTTGTAGATCAGCTGCGGGAGCTTCTGACCCAATATGGCCCCGTCTTCTCCGTCTGGCTGGACGGGGCCTGCGGCGAGGGGCCCTGCGGGAAGCGGCAGGTCTATGACTGGGCGCGATATTACGCCGTGGTCCGGGAACTCCAGCCGGACGCCTGTATCAGCGTCTGCGGCCCGGACGTCCGTTGGTGCGGCAATGAGGCGGGGCACACCAGGAGATCCGAATGGAGCGTAGTCCCCCGGCGCGCTCGGGATACGGAGAAAATCCAGGAGAAGTCCCAGAGCGAGGACAGCGATGCGTTCCGGCAGCGGAAGATATCCGCCGGTGACGAGGACCTGGGCAGCCGGGAGGTTGTCCGGGAGGAGCCGGACCTGGTGTGGTATCCGGCGGAGGTCAACACCTCCATCAGGCCCGGGTGGTTCTATCATCCGGAGGAGGACGGTCAGGTGAAGTCTTTGGCGGAGCTGGTCAGTATCTACGAGTCCTCCGTGGGCGGGAACGCCGCCTTTCTGCTGAACGTCCCGCCCACACCGGAAGGGCTTGTCCATGAAAACGACGCCGCGCGGCTGAGAGAGCTTGGCGCGTATCTCAGGGAGACCTACCGCCGAGACCTGGCAAAGGACGCGCGGATCGTTCGGACGGAGGACGAGGTCCAGCTCCTGTGGCCGGAACCGGTGGCCGTCTCCAGAGTCGTCCTGATGGAGGACATTACTAAGAGCCAGCGGGTGGAGGCCTTCGCCGTCTATGACGGCAGCGGGGCGAAGGTCTACGAGGGCACCGTGATCGGCTATAAGAAGATCGTCCCGCTGGAGGGGGTCGTGACGGACCGTCTGACCATCCGGGTCCTGGAAAGCAGGCAGGAACCCATCCTGATCTTTACCGGCGTGTACTGAGCTCCCGTCCGGCTTCCAGGAAGTGGACAGGTTTTGCATACTTTTTCGCACAAATATCTATTATACTGCATAAGCTGTTCCTATAGAATAACAGCAAGAACAGATCGTCAGGAGGCAGCTTATGAAACAGCCTGTTTTTTCCGGCTCCGGCGTGGCCATCATCACGCCCTTTACCAATGACGGTATCGACTACCCCGCCCTGGCCCGCCTGCTGGACTTCCAGCTGGAGAACGGCACGGATGCCATCATCGTCTGCGGCACTACCGGCGAGGCCGCAGCCATGAGCTATGAGGAGCGCGTGCGCGCCATCGAGGCCGTGGTGCGCCATGTGGACGGCAGGGTCCCGGTCATCGCCGGGACCGGCTCCAACAATACGGAAAACGCCATCACCCTGTCCAGAGACGCCTCCAGCGCCGGTGTGGACGCTTTGCTGGTGGTAACGCCCTTCTACAACAAGGCTACCCCAAAGGGACTCATCCGCCACTACACGGCGGTCGCCGACACGGTGGAGAAGCCCGTGATCCTCTACCACGTGCCCTCCCGGACCGGGGTGAAATGTACGGCGGAGATCTACGCCGCCCTGGCGGAACATCCCAACATCGTGGGCGTAAAAGAGGCGGGCGGCGACCTGGCGCTGGTGCAGAAGACCCGGGAGCTGTGCCCGGAGGATTTCTACATATGGTCCGGCAACGACGACGAGACCGCCCCCATCATGCTCTTCGGCGGCAAGGGGGTCATCTCCGTGGCGGCCAACGTGATGCCCGGGGAGATGCACCGGCTGACGGAGGCCTGCCTGAAGGAGGACTTCGTTACCGCTGGGAGGATGCAGCTGGAGCTGCGGAAGCTCTGCGAAGCGCTGTTCTGGGAGGTGAACCCCATCCCCGTCAAGACGGCTTTGGCTATGATGGGGTACTGTCAGGAGCGTTTCCGCTCCCCCATGTGCGAGATGGAGCCGGAGAACCGGGAACGGCTTGCGGGCGTGCTGGCGGAGTACGGATTGATTTAACGGATTGACTTCTCTCCTCCCCTGCGTTAGAATAGGAAAAACGCAGGGGGGATTTTTTATGGCGGAAACCATTTATATTGATGCCGGCCCGTCGGATGGCCCGTCCGGCATTATCTTTGAGCGGGAAACAAAGGTCATCTATACCGGTCTGGAGGTCCTGACAGAGGAAGAAGGACCTTTTCTTGCGGAAGTCTCCCGGCTGTGCGGCGTTCATTTCTTCCCACGGGGGCAGGCCCCGGAGATCCCACTGTACGCCGTGCCCTATCTGGAGGTGTTTGCTTCGGACGGCAGGGGCGGATGGTTCGCCGCAACGTCAAAAGGAGGAGACGGACCTCTGTACCACATTGACCGGGACCGGTCCGTGTGTCTTTTGTCAGACTGCTATCGGGCATTTTTCAGCGAGATGATCTCCGACCCGGACTGGCGGCAAAAGAGCCTCCCCGGCGGGCCATGGCCCCGGCTGCCGGAGGACCCCGTGGGTCGGAAAGAGCTGGCAGCGAAACTGAGCGCCTCCGGTCCTTCCTTGAAGAAGACGGTTGATCCCGGTCCCCTGCCCCGGGTATTTGCCTCCCGGGAGGAGGCGGAGCGGGAATTTCCTGTTCTGGACATGTGGACCGTCCTGCGGCAGGAGCGGGAGCCGAGATTCCAGATCCATCCCATGATGTCCCCCAAGGACCGGGAAGGCCGGGCCTTCGTCCATTACACCGCCTGGCGGGAGGCGTATACCGGACTGATGCCGGAGGCCGTCCTGGAGGCGCACACGCTGGAGCGCTGCCGGGAGTCTGCCCAACGGGGCAGCTCCGGCGATACCTTCGTGGCGCTGGACCGGGAGGACGGCGACCGGGTGGTGGGATTTGCCGCGCTGTGCCGCTCTGCCCGGGATTTCGCCTCCGTGCCAGAGGCCGGGGAGATCGGTGCGTTGTACGTCCTGCAGGAATACCAGGGGCTTGGACTGGGGCGGCAGCTGCTGGAACACTGTCTGGCATGGATCCCACGGCCCAGGGTGGCGCTGTTCGTGCTGGAGGGCAATGAGAAGGCCATCGGGTTCTATGAGCACATGGGCTTCCGGCCCACCGGGCACAGGATCATGGATGAGCGGGACGGCGGCACGCTGGTCGAGATCGAGATGTGTCTGGAGAGGGACACCCATCAATAGAGGACACCCCCGGGACTTTAGGCCTCCGGGGGTGTCCTTTATCTTCCGGCTATCTTGCGCGCGGGATCAGCAGCAGGCGGTCCGGGGTGATCTGGCTCTCGTCCGCCAGCTCGTTCACCGACAGGATGCCCTCCCGGGTGGCCCGGTACTGCTTGGCGACGGCCCACAGGGTTTCGCCCTCCCCCATCTTCCGCAGGATCAGGGACGGCGCAGGATCCTGATTGGGGCTCTCCTCCTCCGTCTCCCCGCCGCTGACGCAGAGATAACGCCGCCGCCGGGTGGAGGAGACCTCGCACTCCACCGGGAAGCGCAGCTCAATGCCCTCCGGGGTGATGTTGGCGATGATGTCCCCGCGGCAGGAAGCCTCGCCCTGGCAGTCCAGCTCTCCGCCCTCCAGTTCGTCGGGGATGGACACGATGAACTCCTTCCGGACGCTGCCCATGGCCTCGTTCTCGTCCAGATACAGGCAGCGGGCCCAGGCGGGGATCTTCCACTCGCCGCCCTCCCGCTGGGCGCCGCCGCAGCCGATCTCCGTGTCGATCACCGAGCGGACGGCGGAGCCGGTCTCCAAAAGCTCCCGGACGTTCTGACGCCGGACGCTCTGCTGGCTGTCCTCCCCCAGCTCCAGCTCATCCATCTGACAGGTGACGGAGGCGGCGGTGCTGTAGAGGTCGGCGATAAAGTCGATATCCAGCCGCTTCCACACCGTCACCCGGGCGCAGAGGGACACGGACAGGGTCATGACGCAGGCGTCGTCCGGGGCGCTCTCGCTGCCCACCCGGCAGTCCAGGCTCAGCAGACGGTAGGCCGCCTCGCTCTCGTCCTCCTCGTCGAAGCCGCCGCCCTCCAGTATCTGGGAGAAGGGCAGCTCCTGCTGCAAAAAACCCAGCCTTCCGCCGGTCTCACGGTACAGCACCGACACGGACAGGAAGCCCTTTATCACCAGCTTGCTGCCAATGAGCTTGCTGTCGGTCCCCCGGACGTCCACCCGGGTCGACAGGATCTCCTCCGCGCCGCCCCGGCCCGGGGACAGGGGGAGCTCCTCGGAGAAGGAGAACTCCTTCTCCCGTACGCCAGCCGCCACACGGGTCTGCTTCTGCTCCCGCAGCATCTGGACGCCCTCTCCCCCGTCTCCGGCCACGCCGGTAGCTACGGACAGGGACACGTGGCGGCTCATGGCGGGATACAGCACCAGGTTCGCCCGGGTCAGCACCTTCCGGGGATTCAGGACCCGGGTGTCGATGCTTCGCAGCTCCCCCCGGATGTCCAGGTCCTCACAGGCCCCGTCCCCCTGTCCCTCGCCGTAGCATTGGAAGGGGATCTGGAAGTGCAGGGAGCGCAGGCCATCCTCCTTCTCCGGTATGTACAGCACCGATGCCTCCACGCTGCCGCTGGCGCAGAAGCGCCCGTCCCCGGTCAGCTCCCGGCCGGTGAGGCACACCGTGCCGGTGGTGTCCACGATCCGGGCGATGTCTCCGCAGCTGTCCGGCACGATGTTTTCCCGCATGGTCTCGCAGGGAAAGGGGGCAAAGCGGAGGGTCTCATAATATTCGTGGTCCGCTTTTTGTAATTTCAATTCCATATTGGGCGTCCTCCTTTTGCATATGGCGGCCTTTACTGGTCCCATTCTATGCGGAGGGCGGCCCATATCATTCCTTCATTTTGAAGATCCTTTTCAAAATGCCGTTCAAAAACTTCGGGGACTTGACGACGACGATCTTCATAGCAGCCTCCTTCCTCTACCTTCGCATACAGCCCCAGCCGCATCCGATCAGCAGTATCGCTACAAGGAACAGGAGGCATCCCGTGGGAAAGATCGCCGCGATCAGGATCCCCAGCCCCAGGGCCAGGGCGCAGACCCCCAGCCAGCGGCAGTATCGCATTTCCATCCCCCCTGTCTCTTGGTCTACTGTCATTATATACGGGACCGGCGGACGGGTGACAGGGGACGGGGCCTATTCCCCGCCGGAGCGGGCCGCCTTGCGGTAGGCCAGGGGCGTTGTATGGTACTTTTTCTGGAAGGCCCGGGTGAAATAGGAGTGGTTGTGGAACCCGCAGTTCTCCGCCACGTCGATCACCCGGTAGTCCGTCTCCGACAGCTGCTTGGCCGCCAGCTCCAGACGGTAGTCCACTAGGTAGGCGTTGAAGCTCATGCCCGTGAACTCCTTGAAGAGCTTCATGAAGTAGCTCTCCGAGAAGCCACAGCGCTTCGCCGCCTCCTGGATGGAGACCTCCCTGTCGTAGCAGTTCTGGACGTAGTAGAGCGCGTCCTTCAGTCTGCCATAGGACAGGCGCAGTCCGCCGTCGCTGGCGGCGGCGGGGACGCTGTACTGGGTCATGTGGTAGAGGAGCTGGAAGAGGTTCGATTTCACCATCAGCTCATAGGTGGAGTGGCTCTCCCGCCGGTGGGCTATCAAGGGCAGGACGCAGGGGGCCGCATCGAGGTTGAACGCGGAGCCTGCGGGCTGGAAGCAGTCCATGGTCCGCTCCCCGTTCACGAAGGGGAGGACGTATTTGTCGTAGCAGGGGTCTCCCCCGGCGCCTTTGAAGAGGGACGGGTGGAAGATGATATTGTAGTACTCCCCCTCCGCCGGTCCGGCACGCTCGATGGAGTGGACCGCGTGGGGCAGGACCACCAGCAGGTCCCCGGCCCGGAGGGTATAGGCCTGCCCCCAAAGGGCCGCCTGGATGCTCCCCGTCTCGCAGTAGATCAGCTCAAAGCCCTCGTGCCAGTGCAGGGGGAAGGAGTGTATCCACTCCGGGATGCGTCCGCGGTAGACGCTATAGGGAAAGGCGATGCTTCCATGTATTTTTGTTTCGTGCAGCTCTGCGCAGTCCATAGGCGTTCCTCCGGCGGCAGGTCGTTTTAAAAATAGGATCGTGTTAAAAAGGCAGGGGTATATTGCAAGAATCATACCACGGAAAAGTGTACAATGCAAGCAGATCGCGCGCCCCTCTTTCAGCAGAGCGGGACGCGGCGGAACACAGAGAAGCAAAGGAGCATCGGCATGGAGCTTGCAGCCATCAGACACTTCGCAGACAACAACTACTGCTACGCCGTGGAGGAGGGCCGCTTCCTCATCCGGCTGGAGACCAAACGGGGGGATATGGCAAAAGTCCGCCTCCACGCGCAGGAAAAATACCTCCCCGTCTCCTATCTGGACACCCGGCAGATATACGACATGACCCTGGCCTGCTCGGACCGGTACAGGGATTATTACGAAGCCGTCATTTCCATCGACGTGGTCTGCCTCCGGTATTTCTTCGAGCTGGAGGATACCTCCGGTCAGGTGACATACTTCGGGAACCACGAATTTCATGACACGTGCGTCACGGACATCGAGCTGATGTTTGACTGTCCCCAGACCCTCCGGGAGGAGGAACGCTTCCTCCTCCCCAGCTGGGCGAAAAACAAGGTGATCTACCAGATATTCCCCTCCCGGTTCGCCACGGACAAGCAGGTGCCCGACGAGGTATGGTATCAGGCTCCCATTGATCTGGACGCGGACCTCCAGGGGTCCCTCCGGGGCATCATCGACCGGCTGGATCACCTCCAGGAGCTGGGAGTGGACATCCTTTACATGACCCCCGTGTTCCGCTCCGGGTCCAGCCACAAATACAACACCGACGACTACTACGCCATCGATCCCTCCTTCGGCACCAAGGAGGATCTGCGGGAGCTGGTCCAGAAGGCCCACAGCCGGGGGATGTACGTCATTCTGGACGGCGTGTTCAACCATACCTCCATGAACTTCTTCGCCTTCCAGGATCTGAAGGAGAAGGAGGAACAGTCCAAATATCTGGACTGGTACTACCCCAGGTCCTTCCCCCTCACCGCCAAACAGGGAGAGCGTCCCAGCTACAAGACCTTCAGCTTCGTGGGCGGGATGCCGAAGCTGAACCTACGGAACAAGGAGGCGGCAGACTTCGCCATCGACGTGGCCTCCTACTGGATCAAAGAGTGTGATATCGACGGCTGGCGTCTGGATGTGGCGGACGAGATCCATCACGGCTTCTGGAAGCGGTTCCGCCGGGAGATCAAGGCGGTGAAGCCGGACGCGCTGATCGTGGGCGAGGTCTGGCATTACGCCGGTGACTTCCTGGGGGGCGACGAGTGGGACAGCGTGATGAACTACCCCTTCTGCCACGCGGTCCGGGATCTGGTTGCGCGGGGGACCCTGCGCCCGTCTGAGCTGCTCAGCGATCTGGGCTTCCTCCGGGGAAATCTGCACCGGGACGTGGAGGGGTATCTCTGGAACTTCATCGACACCCACGACACGGCCAGGTTCCTCTACTCCGCCGGGAACGATCCCCGGAAGCAGCGCCTGGCGGCGGCGTTTCAGCTCCTGCTCCCCGGGATGCCCATGATCTACTACGGCGACGAGGTGGGCATGACCGGATGCTCCGACAGGGACTGCCGCCGGGGAATGCTGTGGGACGAGGCGCGGCAGGATAAAGATACGCTGGCCTGGTACCAGCGGCTGGTCCGGCTCCGGCGCCAGGCCCCGGTGCTGACGGAGGGAACCGTCGTCAGGCAGTGGGCGGAGGACGGCGAGGGACTGCTGTTTATCGAGCGTCAGCTGGGTGACCAGCGTGTCACTCTGGTCTTCCACACGGAGGAGGGGACCGCTTCCCTGCCGGAGCTGCGGGGCCAATACGACCTGATCTCCGGGCAGGAATTTTCCGGTACGCTGGGCGGTTATGAGGCGGCGGTGCTGGCGGAAGCAGGCGGTGGACGGGAAGTATGAGCACCCAGGTATCCGCGCGGTCCTTCACAAAGCTGTATATCCCCATTCTGCTGGAGACCCTCTGCTCCATGCTGGCGGGCATGGTGGACACCGTCATGCTCTCCACCGTGGGTGACGCCGCCGTGGGGGCCGTCGGCACGGCCAACACCTACACCTCCCTCTTTATCATCATGTTCAACATCGTGTCCTCCGGCATGACCGCCGTCATGACGCAGTACATCGGCGCAAAAAAGGCGGGGATAGCCTACCAGGCCAGACAGCTGGGACTGGTTTTCAGCCTCGCGGCGGGGACGCTGCTCTCCCTGTTTCTCTTCGCCTTCTCCGGGAGCGTCCTGGAGGTCGTGGGCGCGGCGCCGCTGCTCATGGACCATGCCAAGACCTATCTGCGGATCGTGGGGAGCTTCCTCTTCCTTAACGCCCTGATCCCCGTCTTCTCCAACTACCTGCGGGCCTTCGGGCACACCAGGCCGCCGTTGGCGGCGGCCCTGCTGTCCAACGGGATGAACCTGATCCTCAACGCCCTGTTCCTGTTCGTCTTCCACAGCGGCGTGGCGGGCGTGGCCGCCGCTACGGTCATCTCCAGGGCGCTGAATCTGGTCATCGTGATGACCGCCTCCCGGCTCCTGGTCCATGCCAAGGAGGACCCGGAACGGATGCGCAGCCGGGATGTCTTCGCCCAGATCATCCGGGTGGGCCTGCCCTCGGCCCTGGAGACCGCCGCCTACCATGTGGCCATGACGCTGACTATCCGGTTTTTGAATCAGATGGACAGCGAGGGGCTCAATGTGACCGCCCGGGCGTATGCCGTGCAGATCACCAACTTCTCCTTCTGCGCCGCGGCGGCGCTGGCAAGCACCAACGCCATTCTCACCGGCTGGCGGATCGGCGAGGGGGACTATGAGAGCTGCGACCGGGGCACCAAGCGGGCCGCCTGCATCGGGATCGCCATCGCGGCGGGGCTGGAGCTCCTGTTCGCCCTCGGTTCCGGCTTCCTGCTCCGGATGTTCACGGATGATCCGGAGATGATTGCCCTGGCCAGCCGCCTCCTGGTCATCGATATCGCCCTGGAGGTGGGGCGGGCCGCGAATCTGGTATTCGGCCAGGCGCTGAAGACCAGCGGGGATGCCCTGTTCACCACCGTTATCGCGGTGATCTTTATGTACCTGTGCATGGTGGGCGGCACCTGGTTCTTCGGGATCCATCTGGGATGGATGGCCGTGGGCGCGTATGTCGGGCTGGCCAGCGACGAGTGCATCCGGGCGGTGTGCATGGCCCTGCGTTGGCGGTCCGGCAAGTGGCGGACCAAGGGATTCATCCAGAGGGAAAGCACTCAGTAGAGCAAAGAAAACAAAAGGACCCCCGCAGGAAGGCGTTTCCTCCTGCGGGGGCCGCTCTTATTTTCAAATTCTCCCAAGCGTCACCGCCGGGGCATGGACCAGGCCCGGACATCCTTCAGCTCATTATAAAGCCGGACGTAGCTCTCGTGGCGGCTGCGGGGGATCTTTCCCTCCTTTACCGCCCGCAGGACGGCGCAGCCCTTTTCCTTCGTATGACTGCACCCCACAAAGCGGCACTGGTCCAGATAGGGCCGAAACTCCAGAAAGGACTCCGGAAGATGCTCCTTCAGCTCCAGATCCAGGTCCTGGGCGTCAAAGGAGCCGAAGCCAGGGGTGTCGATCACCTCGCCGCCGCAGTCTAAACGGTAGAGCTCCACATGGCGGGTGGTGTGCTTCCCGCGGCCCAGCCGCTGGCTGACCTCCGCTACCTGGAGGGAGAAACCAGGCTGGATGGCGTTGAGCAGGCTGGACTTCCCCACGCCGGAGTTGCCCGTGAAGACGGACAGCTTCCCCCGCAGCAGCTCCATCAGCTCCGGGATGCCCTTCCCTGTCTCCGCGCTGGTGCAGACGGTGGGAAATCCGGCGGCGCGGTATATCTCCGCCAGGGGCTCCCCCGCCGCCAAGTCGCACTTGTTGACGCAGACCACCACGCCGCAGTCCTTCAGAGCGGCGATGGCGGACACCCGGTCAATGAGGAACGGGTCCGTCACCGGCACGGCCAGGGAGGCTACCGCCACCAGCTGGTCCACGTTGGCCGCCGCCGGACGGTCGAAGGCGCTGCGCCTGGGCTCGATCTCCCAGACCATGCCCTCGCCCTCGCCGGTCTCCTTTACCTCCACCCAGTCGCCCACCAGGGGGCTGCGGCCCTCCTGGCGGAATTTCCCCCGGGCGCGGCAGGTGACGGTCCGACCGTCCACGTCCACGTAGTAGAAGCCGCTGAGGGCCTTTCGTATCCTCCCCCTGCTCACTGGAACTGGATCTCCTCGTCCCAGAACAGCTTGTTGGCGGCGTAGATCTCCAGCTTGTGATCGCCCGCCTCGGCCTGCAGCGTCAGGGAGAGGGTCCCGTAGTTGCCGGGGACCTCCTGGTCGAAGACGATCTCCCGGTCCAGGAAGATCTGCACCAGGACGGGGTCCTCGCTGTAGGGCACGTCGAAGGTGATCGGGTAGGAGATCAACTTCGGCCCCTCGCTGTAGGTGAAGGTGACGGTGGTGCCTTCCGGCACGCTCTCCCCAGTATCGATGCTCTGGGTCAGAACGGTACCCTCCGGCTCGGAGCTTTCCACTTTGGTGAACTCAGCTACCAGATTGAGTGTATTCATCTTATCCTGCACCGACTCCACGGTCTCTCCCAAGCAGGACACCATGGTAGAGTAGATGATCTCCGGGCCCTTGCTGACGTACAGCGTCACCATATCCCCCTCTTTGAGGACGGTGCCCGCCGCCGGTTCGCTGCGGATGACGCACCCGGCCTCGATCTCCTCATGGAACTCCTGCTCCGGGGCCTCCTCAATGGTCAGGTGAAGCTCACTGAGCCCCTTGGTCTGCTGGATGCGCAGACGGGCGGAGCGGGCCTCGTCCCCCACCACATCCGGCATCTCTCCGGAACGGGACCCCAGGCTGATGGTGACATTAATGGGGATCAGGTCGCCCTTGGCGTTCTTACGGATGCGCTCGGCCTCGGGGTCCTGGCGGATGATCTGGCCCTCGGCGTACTCTGCGTTGTGCTCATGGCCCGCTTCCACCAGCTCGAAGATGCCCTTGACGGTCTCCAGCTCCTCCGCCTCCTCGATGGTCATGCCGACAATGTTGGGGACGGAGTACTCGGGGATCTCCTCGTGCTGGAAGCTCTCCATGATGCCGTTATACATCTTCAAGCCGCCGAAGTAGCCCACGCCCAACACCAGCAGGATCATGATCAGTATCTTCCACCAGTTGCTCCTGGGCTTGTCGTAGTACTCATCGTCGTCATCGTCCTCAATGGGAGGCGGCGCATAATGATTCTGTTTCGTTCTGGTCACCCCCGTATTCGGGATATATTGGGTGGGTTCGTCTCCCCCGCTCCCTGTCTCACGCCGAAGCTCCTCGGCGGAATATTCGAAGTTGATGTTGGGGTCCTTGCGGAAGGCCTCCAGGTCCGCCAGCATCTCGTCGGCGGTGGAGTAGCGCTTGTTCCGGTCCGGCGCCATGGCCTTCATACATATCTGCTCCAGGGCCTCCGGGATCTCCGGGTCGATCTCCCGGGGACTGAGGGGCACGGCGCTGAAATGCTGGATGGCCACGCTCACCGGGTCCGAACCCTCGAAGGGCAGGCGGCTGGTGAGCATCTCGTAGAGCACCACGCCGGCGGAGTAGATATCGCTGCGGTTGTCGGTATAGTCCCCCTTGGCCTGCTCGGGAGAGATATAGTGGACGGAGCCGATGGCCTCGTTGGAAGGGTTGGACCCGTTGGACAGGAAGGCGATGCCGAAGTCCGTCACCTTCACCGTGCCGTCCCGGAGGACCATGATGTTCTGGGGCTTGATGTCCCGGTGGACGATGCCCCGGCTGTGGGCGTGGCTGAGCCCCTTCATGATCTGGGTGATAAAGTGGAGGGACTCCGGCCAGTTCAGCTTTCCCCGCCGCTCCATGTACTGCTTGAGGGTGATGCCGTCAATAAGCTCCATGACGATATAGTCCATGTCCCCCCGGCGGCTCACGTCGTACACCGCCATGATGTTGGGGTGGCTGAGCATGGCGACGGCCTGGGACTCGTCGTGGAACCGGCGGCGGAACTCCGCGTCCTCGCTCAGGTCCTTCTTCAGCATCTTGATGGCCACCATCCGGTTGAGCCGGTGGCATTTCGCTTTGAAGACCACCGCCATGCCCCCGGTCCCGATGACCTCCAGGATCTCATAGCGGTTATCCAGCATCTTTCCTATGTATCGTTCCATAGTCAAGTATTCCTTTCTTTCCCGGTCACTGCCGGCACAGCAGCACGGCGGTCACGTTGTCCGGCGCGCCCTGCTCCTTCGCCAGCTCCAGCAGCCGGTCGAGACACCGGTTGTCCTTTGTGCCCCGCAATATCTCCCGGGCCAGCTCCTGATCCGTCACCGTGCCGGTGAGTCCGTCGGTACACAGCAGCAGGCAGTCCCCTGGCTCCAGGGAGACGGTATAGCTGTCGCTGAACGCCTCCCGGTCCGGGCCCAGGGCCCTGGTGATGATATTCCGGTTGGGGTGGCTGCGGGCTTCCTCCTCGGTGATGTTCCCCTGCTCCACCAGCCGCTCCACTACGGAGTGGTCCCTGGTGATCCGGGTGATGTCCCCCCCGCCGCGGACGACGTAGGCCCGGCTGTCGCCCACGTTGTCCACCAGGGCCTCCCCGTCCCGCAGGATGGCGGAGACCAGGGTGGTCCCCATGCCCCGCAGTCCGTCCCCGGCGCAGGATCGCTCATAGACGGCGGTGTTGGCGGAGGCCACGGCAAAGGCCGTCACCTCCCGGACCTGCTCCCAGGTCATATCCTTCCGGAGGTTGCCCATGCAGGTGGTCTGGAAGGTGTCCACCGCCAGACGGCTGGCCAGCTTCCCGCCTCCAGGCCCTCCCATGCCGTCGCAGACCACGCACACGGTGAAGCCGGTGTCCTCGCTGACCTGGACGGCGTAGGCGTCCTGATTCTCCCGGCGCACCAGTCCGATGTCGGTCATGCCCCAGATGTTCATCATTTCTCCCTCTCCTCTCTTTCCTGCTCCATGGCCTTCCGCCGCAGCTGGCCGCAGCTGGCGTCGATATCGCCGCCCAGACTGCGCCGCACAGTGGCGGTCACGCCCTGCTCCTCAAGACGCCGCTGGAACTGCCGCACCCGGCGGCTGGGTTTCAGCGGGCTCTCCGCTACGTCGTTGAGGGGGATCAGGTTCACATGCCCCGGCATTCCCCGGAGCTTTTTCACGATCAGGTCCGCCTGCCAGCCGGCATCGTTGACGCCGTCGATCATGGCGTACTCGAAGCTGATGCGGCGGCCCGTCTTTTTGAAGTAGTCGTGGCAGGCCTCGAACAGCTCGTCCACGCCGTAGGCCCGGTCCACCGGCATGATCCGGCTCCGGGTCTCCCCGTCCGGCGCGTGGAGGGACACCGAAAGGGTCAGCTGCAGCTCCATGTCCGCCAAACGGCGGATGCCCGGGAGCACGCCGCAGGTGGACAGGCTGATGTGCCGCATCCCAATGTTCAGCCCCAGGGGGTGGTTCACCAGCTCCAGGAACCGCAGCACGTTGTCCAGGTTATCCATGGGCTCCCCGATGCCCATCAGCACGATGTTGGATACGCTCAGGCCGCTGTCCAGCTGGGTAAACAGCACCTGCTCCAGCATCTCCCCCGGCGTCAGGTCCCGGACCTTCCCCCCAAGGGTGGAGGCGCAGAAGGCGCACCCCATCCGGCACCCCACCTGGCTGGAGATGCACACAGTGTTGCCGTGACGGTATTGCATGAGCACCGTCTCGATACAGTTGCCATCGTGGAGCTCCCAGAGGTACTTGACGGTGCCGTCGGCTTGGGACATCTGCTTCCGGGCCACGGACAGGCCGTCTGCCCGGTACGCCTCCGCCAGCTTCTCCCGGAGGGGCTTCGATATGTCGCTCATCTCATCGAAGGAGCGCACGCCCCGGTGGAGCCAGGTGAAGACCTGTTTCCCTCGGAAGGCCGGTTCGCCCAGGGCCTTCAAGGCCGCCGTCAGCTCCTCCAGGGTCATGGATCGTATGTCTGTTTTCATGATCGCCTCATCCTGCAGATGTAAAATCCGTCCGTTCCGTGGCGCTGGGGCCACAGGGTCAGACTGCCGTCGTTCTCCCCCTCCAGTCCCGGCAGGCGGAAGGGCTCCAAGTGAAACTCCGGCCGGTTGGACAGGAAGTCCGCCGTGACCGCCCCGTTTTCCTCCGGCAGGACGGTACAGGTGGCATACAGCAGTATGCCGCCGGGCTTCACATACCGGCCTGCGTTCTCCAGGATGGCGCGCTGCACCCGGGGCAGGCCCGCCAATTGGGCGGGGTCTTTGTAGCGGATATCCGGCTTCTTCCGGATAATGCCCAGGCCGGAGCAGGGCACGTCGCACAGCACGGCGTCGAAAGCCTCCAGCCACTCCTCCCGGCACTGCCGTCCATCGGCCAGCCCGGCGTGGATGCAGGTCAGGCCCAGGCGCTCCGCGCCCTTTTCTATGAGGGCCAGCTTATGCCGGTGGATATCGCAGGCCGCGATCTCGCCCCGGTCCTCCATGACCATGGCGGCGGCAAAGGACTTGCCGCCCGGGGCGGCGCACACGTCCAGCACCCGGGCTCCCGGCTCCACGCCGGAGGCCAGCACCGCCGCCCGCGCGGCGGCGTCCTGGACCTGGAACCATCCCTGCTGAAAGGCGGGCATGGCCTCCAGACTGCCTCCGCCGGTGAGCAGCCAGCACTCCGGCATCCAGGGGTGGGGCTTGACCTCCGCCCCGGCATCCCGCAGGCTCTCCTCCAGCTCCGCCGCCGTACACCGCAGAGGGTTGCGCTGGATGGTGGTGGGGACGGCCTCGTTGTCCAGGCGGAGATATTCTTCCGCTTCCTCCTCCCCCAGCAGCTCCACGAGCCGCCGGACCAGCCACTCCGGGTGGCTGTAGCGCAGAGACAGATATTGGACACGGTCTCCCGCCGGTATCTCCGGCAGGGCGTCCTTCTCCCGGCTCAGCCGCCGGAGGACGGCGTTCACCATGCCCGAGGCCCGCTGGTGCTTCTTTCGCTTTACCAGCTCCACGCTCTCGTCCACGGCAGCGCTGTCCGGCACCCGGTCCATGAACAGGATCTGATACGCGCCCAGCCGCAGCACGTCCCGAATGAAGGGCTCCAGGGACTCGAAGCGCTGGGTGCAGCAGGCGTCCAGATAATGATCCAGCAGCGCCCGGTTCTGAAGGACGCCGTAGGTCAGCCGGGCGGCCAAGGCCGCCTCCCGGCGGTCCAGTTCACGGCAGGCCGCCTTCAGGCTGCCATCGGACCAGGCGTCCAGACGGCGGCAGGCCGTCAGGGCGGTCAGAGCCGCCTCCCTTCCCATGCCCATCAGCGCCTCCTGTCGCTGCCGCGTCCCGCGAAGATCAGGAGATACCGCAGCAGCTGAAGCAGGCTCATGAGCAGGGCCGCCACATAGGTCAGGGCGGCGGCGGTGAGAACTTTTCTGGCCCCCTTCCGCTCGTCCTCGTCCAGAAGGGCCGTGCCGTCGATGGTCCCCAGGGCCCGTGCGGAGGCGTCAAACTCCACCGGCAGGGTCACCAGCTGGAACAGGGTGGTCAGACTGAACAGCACGATCCCCACCAGGAACAGAGGCTGGGAATACAGGAAAAGCCCCAGCATCAGGGCGATAAACGCAAATTGGGACCCGAATTGGGTCACGGGAATGATGGCGGAGCGCACCCGCACCGGGCCGTAGCCCATGGCGTACTGCACGGCATGGCCCGCCTCATGGGCGGCAACCCCCACCGCCGCCACCGTGGCGGCGTTATATACCGGCTGAGAGAGATAGATGGTATTGTCCCGGGGGTCGTAGTGATCCGTCAGCTTCCCGGAGCAGGGGCGAATGGCCACATCGTGGACCCCGTGTGCCCGCAGTACCGCGTAGGCCGCCTGAGCGCCTGTGACGCCCCGGCGATTGCGCACCCCGCTGTATTTGTTGAAGCTGGAGCTGACCTTTATCTGGGCATACACGGAGAGGATCAGCACCGGTATCAGCAATATCCAGTAAATATAATCTTTGTAAAAGGGCATATGCACCCTCCTTTTTACACGTTGACCGGGTGTCCCCGCAGATAGTCCGCAGCGGCCATGCGCCGCCCGCCATCGGCCTGGAGCTCGGTGATCACCAGCGCCCTGCCGTCCCCGCAGGCCACGGCAACGCCGTCCCTATCTGCGGTGAGGATGGTCCCCGGCGCTTTACCGGCGGCGTCTCCTACATGGGCGCGAAATACCTTCCACCGCACTCCGGCCACGTCCGTAGAGGCGCAGGGCCAGGGGATCAGTCCCCGCACCTGGTTTACCAGGACCTGGGCGGGCTTCGTCCAGTCCAGAGGGGACATTTCCCGGGAAAGCATGGAGGCATATTGGTACTGGGGGCCGTAGACCTGAGGGATCCGGGGAGCCTCCCCCCGCTCCAGCAGGGCCAGGGCCTCGCTGGCGGCCTCGCCGCCCAACTCCGCCAGACGGGCGTAAAGCTGAGAGGCGTCCTCCTGGGGACCGATGGCCGTCTTTCTGGTCAGGAGGATATCTCCGGCGTCCAGCTCCGCCGCCATGTACTGGATGGTGACGCCGGTCTCATCGTCCCCGTTGAGCACCGCCCAGTTGATGGGCGCGGCCCCACGGTACTGAGGCAGGAGCGAGGAGTGGACGTTGATGATCGCCTGCTTCGGGATGTCCAGCAGGGCCTGTGGCAGCAGCTTCCCGTAGGCCGCCACCACGATCACATCGGGCTCCAGAGCCCGCAGCTCCTCCAGGACCGCCTCGTCCCGACAGGATTCCGGCTGGTAAACGGGGATACTGCATGTAACGGCATATTCCTTTATAGGCGTTGGGACCAGCTTCATTCCACGGTTCTTGGGCTTGTCCGGTTGGGTATAGACCGCCGCGACCTGCCATTTGTCCTCCACCAGGCGGCGCAGGACAGAAACGGCGAAATCCGGGGTCCCCATAAATACGACGCGCATACTCACTGCTCCCCTCTCCGGGCTTCCTCCTCCTCGTAGAAGGCCTCGACCTCCTCCTCGGTGAGGAAGTGGTCGATATGCTCCACATAGAGGTGCCCGTTCAGATGCTCGATCTCGTGGCAGAAGCACCGGGCCATCAGGCCCTCACCCTCCGCCTCGAACCAGTTGCCATACCGGTCCTGGGCCTTGATGCGCACGCGGTTGGGCCGGGTCACCATGCCCCACTTGCCGGGGACGCTGAGGCATCCCTCGGGGCCTCTCTGCTCCCCGGACTCCTCCAGGATCTCCGGGTTCACCAGCTCCATCATTTTGTCGTCGTCGTCCAGGATCACCACCGCCCGGCGGAGGATGCCCACCTGCGGGGCGGCCAGCCCCGCCCCCTGGGCCTCCGACAGGGTCTCCTGCATGTCATCCAGCAGGATGTGCAGGCGCTTATTGAAATCCGTTACCGTGCGGCACTGCTTTGCCAGGCGGTCGTCACCTTGGGTGACGATTCTTCTGATTGCCATTGTTATTTTATCCTCCTACTGGCGGTAATAAACGAAAATTATGCACGCTTCCCTCACGCAGGGGAATAGCCGTTTCTCGGGCTTCCTGATAAGCTGAAAACTATCGTTCACAAAACAGCTCGATCTCTTCTCCCAAAGGGCCGGTGCAGAACGCCATCCGGATGGGATATGGCGGTGCAGAGCCGATCACCACATCCGTTGGTTCCACAAAGACTTCATACCCGGCCATTTTGATCTGATCGGAGAGCTCGTCCACATGATCTGTAAGCAATGCTACATGGCGGATGGCGCCTTTTGCGCGCTCACCTTCACCGTTACAGAATATTTCTATGAATCCATTACCGGTATCGATCATGATGCCATCCGGCCATTCCCGGCATATGGACAAGCCCAAAGTGCCGGTATAAAAATCCTTGGCGCGGTCAAAATCTTCTTTCGCCGCACATTTCATGGAAATGTGATGGATACCCTTTATCAACATCCATTCCTCCAAATCCCCCGGCCTGCCAGCCGCCTCCAGTCGAAACGCAAGCTATCCGGGCAGTTGACGCCTGCCCCTTCCCAGGTAACAGCTCAATCCTCCGCGTTGCAGTCCACGAACAGGTTCATCCCCCGGTTCTCCTTCTGCTGATGGAAGGCGCGCAGATAATACGAGAGCAGCTCCCGGGTGGTGTGGTCGTTCTTCCCCACCCAGAAGACCCGGTAGCGGTAGCGGTTGTTCACCTTCACCACCGGAGCGGGGGCGGGACCCAATATCTCCACCGCCATATTGGCCGCCGTGGGATAGCGGACCCCGGCGCGCATGGACTCCCGCAGCTGGGCGGCGGCCCGGAGCACCCCGCCCTCCTCCGGCCCGGAGACCGTCAGCGTGAAAATGTCCGCGAAGGGCGGATACCGCCGGGCCCGGCGGATGCGGATCTCCCCGGCGTAAAAGCTGTTGTAGTCCTGGGCGGCGGCGCTGGTGATGACCTCGTTGTCCGGAGTGAAGGTCTGGATCACCGCCCGGCCGTCCTTGCTCCCCCGGCCCGCCCGGCCCACCACCTGGGTCAGCAGGCTGAAGGTCCGCTCGGCGGCGTGGTAGTTGTCCACGTACAGGCTCAGGTCCGCCGACACCACGCCCACCAGGGTCACGTCTTCAAAATCCAATCCCTTGGCCACCATCTGGGTGCCAAGAAGGATGGGTATCTTTTCCTTCTCAAATTTGTCCAGCAGCGCCTCGTGGTTGCCGGACACCGTGTCCGCGTCCATCCGCAGGACGTTCGTGCCGGGGAACAGGGCGTTCAGCTCCTCCTCCACCTTCTGGGTGCCCGCGCCGATCTGCTTGATGATGCCGCCGCACTCCGGGCAGCGGTCCGGGGCGCGTTCCGAGTGGCCGCAGTAGTGGCACATCAGCCGCCCGTTGGCGCTGTGATAAGTCAGGGGCACGCTGCACCGGGGGCACTGGGGCGCTTCGCCGCACTCGCCGCACAGCAGCATCCGGCTGGCGCCGCGACGGTTGAGGAACAAGATGCTCTGCTCCCCCCGCCGCAGGTTCTCCTCCAGCTCCCGGCGCAGGGGCCCGCCGATCATGCCGCTGTTTCCGGCGCGGACCTCCTCCCGCATGTCGGCGATGACCACCCTGGGCAGGGGCTGCCGGTTGAACCGGGAGCGGAGGATCATTTTTTGGTACACCCCCCGCTGGGCCTGATAGGTGGTCTCCACCGACGGCGTGGCGGAGCCCAGCACCAGCACCGCGTTCTGCTGGGTACACAGGAACTTGGCCACGTCCCGGGCGTGATACCGGGGCGGGTTCTCGGACTGGTAGCTGCTCTCGTGCTCCTCGTCCAGAATGATCATCCCCAAATTTTCCAAAGGGGCGAAGACCGCGCTCCGGGTCCCCAGAACGACGTCCACCTCTCCCCGGCGGATGCGCTTCCACTGGTCGTAGCGCTCCGTCATCCGCAGGCCGCTGTGGAGCATCACCACCCGACCCCCGAAGTAGGCGGTAAATTTTGCCATCATCTGGGGGGTCAGAGCGATCTCCGGCACCAGGATCATGCCCCGCCTGCCCCGGCGGACCACCTCCTGGAGGAGCCGGATGTATACCAGCGTCTTGCCGCTGCCGGTGACGCCGTAGAGCAGGGCGCAGGAGGCGCTCTCCCCGTCCAGCCGCTGCATGACGCCGTCATAGGCCGCCTGCTGCTCCTCGCTGAGGACGATGGGCGCGCCGTCCGCCGCCTCCGGCTTGGGCACCCGCAGGACCTCCGCCGGGGCGAGGGTGATGAGGCCGCTCTTTTCCAGGCTTTTCAGGGTCCGGGCGGTAGCGCCGGTGAAATAGCAGACATCCGTGGACAGCGCGCTCCCCATGGTACACAGCAGTTTTATCACCTCATACCGCATGGGGGCGCTGCGCTTTTTCAGCTCCACGGCGGCCATGGCCTCCTCGGCGCCGACTGCCAGAGACACCTGGCTGGCCCGCTTGTCGGAGACCTTCCGGTCGGCGGAGGACTCAATGGTCAAGAGCCCCCGCCGCTGCAGCTCCCTGGCCACGCCGGCGGCGCCGCTGCCGCAGGCCAGTCGCAGGGTCTCCAGCTCCGTGCTGCCGCCATGGGCGCACAGGGCCTCCAGAACCCGGCTCTCCCGGTCGTTGGCCCCGGAGACCAGGGCCGTCTCCCGATCCACGGACAGGGTGCATATCTCCCGCAGCCGGTACCAGAGCCCGGCGGGCAACAGCACCTTCACCGCCGTATACAGGGTGCAGAAATACCGTTCCCGGAGCCAGAGGGCCAGCTTGATCTGCTGGGGGCCGAGGACGCTCTCATCGTCCAGGACCTCGGTGACGGCCTTCAGTCCCTCCCGCTTGCCGTCCTGCCCCACGGTGAGAATAAAGCCCTCGCTGGTCCGGTTCCCTTTGCCGAAGGGAACGGCGACCCGCACCCCGGGCCGTACCTTTCCGGCCAGCTTCTCCGGGATCAGGTAGTCATATGGCTTGTCGATGGCATAGGTTGCGGCGCTGACGGCTACCCGCGCTACGCTGGCCAGCTCCACGAGCTCTCCCCCCTGTCCTTCCTGCACACAAAAAGCGGCCGCGCCGCTCTTTTGTGGGGTTATTCTACATCCTTGATGTCGATATCTGACGCGGCGACGGACATCTTCCCGTCGGCCACCTCGTGGATCGCCAGGGTCACGGGCTTCACGTCCATCTTCTCGCCCATGTCCTCCGCCTCCTGGGCGATCTGGCGGGCCCGGCGAGCCACCACGTTCACCAGCAGGTAACGGTTGGGCACATTGGCGGTCAGCTTGTTCATAGCGGGATAGAGCATCATAATAACATCATTCCTTCTTGATAGATTTGAAATATTTATGGTTTGGGAAAGCTTCTCAGATAAACGACATTGCCGTCCGGGTCGGCGAAGCTCATGTTGACCGCGCCCCAGGGACGGACGGCGGGCGGTTCGATGACCGCCGCGCCTAAGGATACTGCTCTTTGGTATTCTTTGTCAATATCATCGACGGTAAACGCGATGCACATATTCTGACCGGTACGGTTTCCCTGCTGGCCGTCATTATAGATCGTCAGCATGGTCTCCTCCGCGAGGATCGTCTGATGCACCTCATCATTGCTGCCGTTGTCGATGTCCAGCAAACTCTTGTAAAAGTCCGCGAGACGCACCACATGATTGGTCAAAATACAGACTTCGCCAAGTATCATCGCCTCTCACCTCGCATTGTTCTGAAAGCGCGGATAAAGGCATCTCTTCTTGTATCGGTCCCATCCCTTATCCAGATAACCAAATCTCTGCAATTTTTTTCGCATAACGGTGGTTTTCTCCCACCGCCGGCCTCCTCACTGGTCGATCAGCGCGATCCGTTCGTCCGGGCGGCAGTGTTCGGCGCTCATAATAGCCCGTATCTCGTCCACAGCGTGATCCACGGTATCGTTGATGACAAAGTAGTCAAAATCCTTAGCGGCTGCAAATTCCTCCCTGCCTCGGGCCAGACGGGATCTCACCTTCTCCATATCCTCGGTGCCCCGGCCGATGAGCCGCCGCTCCAGCTCCGCCCAGCTGGGGGGAGCCACGTAGATGCGCACCGTCTCGGGCCGCTTCCGCTTCACCTGCTCCGCGCCCTGGATCTCGATGTCCAGCAGCACATCCCGGCCCTGCTCCATGGCCTTGTCCACGTATATCCTGGGCGTTCCATAACGGTTGCCAACGAACTGTGCGTGTTCCAGGAACTGATCCTCCTCGATCCACTTCTCAAACTGCTCCATGGACAGAAAGTGGTAGTGTACCCCGTCCACCTCCCCGCGCCGGGGGGCGCGGGTGGTGGCGGACACGGAAAAGTACAGCGACGGATCGCTGGCCAGCAGCCGTGCTACCACGGTGCCCTTCCCCACGCCGGAAGGGCCGCAGATGATAAACGTCTTTCCTCTTCTCATTCTACATCCTCCAACACTGTCGGGTCCACCCCGAACCGGGGGGCCAGCTTCTCCAGCGGCAGGCCGGACAGGATCACATGGTCGCTGTCCATCACCAGCACCGCCGCCGTCTTGCGTCCAAAGGTGGCGTCGATGAGCATACTCCGTTCCCGGGACTCCGCGATCAGCCGCTTCACCGGTGCGGAGTCCGGCCCTACTACGGCGATGAGGCGTCCGGCGGACACCATAGCCCCGTAGCCGATGCTCACCAGCTCGTTTTCCTTACTCAATGTTCTGCACCTGCTCCCGGATCTTCTCGATCTCCGCTTTCAGGTCCACCACGTCCCGGGCGATCTGCACGTCGCTGCACTTGGAGCCGATGGTGTTGGACTCCCGGTTGACCTCCTGGATGAGGAAGTCCAGCTTCCTCCCCACAGGCTCACCTCCCGCCAGCATCTCCCGGAGCTGGCTCAGGTGGCTGCGCAGGCGCACCGTCTCCTCGTCCACCGCCACCTTGTCGGCAAAGATGGCCGCCTCGGTCAATATCCGGCTCTCGTCGATCGTGGCACTCTGGAGGACCTCCTGCATCCGGGAGAGCAGCTTCTCCCGGTACTCCGCCACCGTCTGGGGGGAGCGCTCCTCCACCCGGCCGGTAATGGCCTCGATGGTGTCCAGGCGGCCCAGAACATCCTCAGCCAGCTTCCGGCCCTCGGTCTCCCGCATGGCGGCGTGGGCGGCAAGGGCCTCCTCCAGCACCGCGCACAGGTCGGCGGAGAGGGAGTCCAGGTCCTCCTCCGCCTTGGTGATGGTCAGCACATCCGGCAGGCGGGCCAGGTCGGTGGCATAGCAGCTGCTCTTCACCCAGCTGCCGCCCCCCAGGTCGTACAGCTTCTTCAGCGCCGCGATGTAGCTCTTCGCCAAAGGCTCGTTGACGGCCACCACCGTCTCCTCCGCTCCCAGGGAGTCCACGGTGACGAACACGTCCACCTTGCCCCGGCTGACGTTCTTCTGCACCAGGGACTTCACCGCGTCCTCGGCGAAAATGTAGGCCCTGGGCATCTTCACGGAGCAGTCCAGGTAGCGGTTGTTGACGCTGCGGACTTCCACGGTGATGTCACGCCCGTTCAGGGTCTTCCTCGCCCGGCCATAGCCGGTCATACTCTTGACCAAATCTCTCTCCCCCTATTAATAGATCAGTATCGTCAGACGCGCGCCGCGTCTCAGCATCAGAAGAACCGCATCCCGCCGCAGCCGCACAGGTTGCACAGCAGGTAGGTACACGCCAGCCGCCCGCACATATTGTCTCCGCCGCAGCCGGAGGAAAACACCTCGTAGCCCTCGGGACGGTAGCCCGCCTGGTTGTTCTCCACAAAGTTGAGGGCCTGCCGGAACTCCGGGTCCCCCGGGTCCATCTGGCAGGCGGTCTGATAGTACCGCCGGGCCTCGTCCACCCAGCCCCGGCGATAGCAAATGGTCCCCTTGAGAAAATTCCACTCGCCGTTGTGGTCCCCCATCCGGTCCAGGAGCTGCTCCGCCATGCCCAGGTCGTTGCGGTTGATGGCCATGCGCACCTGCTGGAAGGCGGGGTTTCCCGCCGTCCGCTGCTGGTACTGATAGCCGCCGTAACTCTGCTGGGCGTGCGCCGCTCCGCCGCTCCTGCCCCCCCGCTCCTGCTGGATGGCGTGGTAGGCGGCGTTGATCTCCTTCATCTTCTCCTGGGCCAGGTCGGCCAGGGGATTGTCGTGGTAGTTGTCCGGATGGTATTTACGGGCCAGGTCGCGGTAGGCCTTTTTGACCTCCTCGTCCGTGGCGGTGCTGGGGATGTTCAAGACTTCATAGGGGTCGGTCATAGCTGCTCCTTGTTTCTGGCCGCCATGCGGAACCCCGCATCGCCGGCTTGAAATGTTCCCTCTAAAACGGCTCTCCCCACAAGAAAGAGCCCTTCGTAAACCACTGCGCGGATGATGGTGCTCCACACGCCGAAGTCCCAAAGCTCATAGGCCGCCGCCATCAGGCGGATGGAATGGTCCAGGGAGACGGTGAGCCCCTCCCGTGCCTCCTCCGTCAGCTCCCCGCCGGTGAGGCCGTAGCGGAAGATCAGAGGATTGTAACTGCCTGCGGAAAAGTCATCCGCCAGATCGTCGGCGGCGTCCACCAGGTATATCCACCGCCCCAGGTGGTACAGCAGCTGCTCCAGCACCCGCCGTTTCACCGGGTCTGGCACCTCCGCCGCCGCGGCGGCCAAAATTCCCGCAAAGGCGTCCGCCGGAAGGTCCAGGGAGTCGCACCGCGCCGCCTCCAGCTCCCCCAGCTGGGCCAGCCGCTCCCGGGTGATCCGGTCGAAGTCCGGCCTCCGCTCCGCCGCACGGCAGTAGGCGCTCTTCAGCGCCAGGGACGCGGCACGGTACTTGCCCTTCCCCCTTCCGGGATCGGACAGGGCGTCCTGGATCTGCCACCAGGCGAGGATCACGCTCTCGTCCGCTGCCAGCTCCAGGGCCGGATTTCCCGGGTAATGGTCCCGCCCGGCAAAGGGGTGGGCGATACAGCGGCGATGGATCGATCCGGCGCCCTCTTCCGGCCATAGCAGGACCGCCAGAAAGGTAAAGTCGTAGTTGAGGATCATCCGCGCCGCCTGGCCGTACCGCTCCCCCAGGGCGCGGCACAGTCCGCAGTACACCGCGCCGAAGCGGGCCTTGTCCTCCTCCGAGAGCTTCGCCAGGGAGGGACGCACATAACCGAACACCCGCCCCGCCCTACAGCTTTCTGACGATCTGGTAGGTCACGGCGGCCCTGCCCTTGGCCCAGCGGTCGCAGAGGACCGCAGCGGCCAGCCCCAGCAGAAACCCCACCCCGCCGCAGGCGTACCGCCAGGGCTCCGGCAGAGATCCCGGCAGCAGATATCCCAGCAGGAACAGCACCACCGGCAGGCCGTACACCAGTGCCGCAAACCCCAGCACCTTGTTGTCGCTGTAGACCTCTACCCGGTCCCCCAGCGCCACGGGCACGCCGCTCTCCGCCTGGATCACCAGGTCGGGAGTCCTTCCCGCGCACCGGCCGCAGCCGTCGCAGCTGTGGCCGCAGGCGGTCTGCCGGACAACGGTCAGCTCCACCAGCCCGCCGGGGACGGCGGGGAGGGCGGTAACGGTTGCGGTCTGTGTCATAGATACGCTCCTCCCATCAGCGGGATATGATCTTGCCAGTGACGGTATAGGTGCCCACCGCCCCCACCTCGCTGTAGCCGTCCACCAGAACGGTGGCCGGGGGCTGGATGGTCCCATCGTTGGTGATCTCCCGCAGATCCACGACGATGCGGATATCCTCCTCCGTCACCTGCTCCAGGTCCTCCGCAGGACCGCGCAGCACCACGTCCTTCACAGTGGTGATGGGATCAAAGCGCTGGCTCTCGCTGGTGCCGACGGATTGGATGTTGGTCACAGAAAAGCTCCTGGTGGTCAGTCCGTGGAACTTGATGGAAAGCAAAGTGGTCTTATAGCCGCTGCTGTTCTCGCATCCGGCAGGGAGCTTGATATCCAGCTCCCGCACGTCGTCCGAGTAGAGGGTGCTGAGGTCCACCTCTCCCAGATCAATCTCGTCGATGGTCTCCAGGCTCAGGGGGTCGCCGGTGACGGTGATGGTATTCGGCTGCAGGTCCCACTTGACGTTGGCCAGCCGGGAGCCGGGGGACTCTTTGAGATCCACCTTCAGATCCAGGGTCTTCACCATATAGATCGGAACAGTGACGGTGATCTTCTGATCGGAGAAACGGACCTGCTGGACCTCCAGCACGTTGCCGTCGGCGTCCAGCAGCTCGTAGCTGTACTCCTGACTGATGGTGTCGGTAGCATCGGTGATGTCCACCACCACGCGGGCGGAGGCTACCGGGTCCACATTGTCCTGCATACCGCTGAGGGTCACGCTGGCGGGCTCCTTCACCACCCGGTCAGCCATGTAGACGTAGGGCTCCTGGACATTCCCGGTGACGCTGACGCTGACGGGGATGTCCTTGGAGTACAGGCTGGTCACCTGGATGGACACGGTGCCCTTGGAGCTGCGCTCCACGTTGATGTCGCTGTTGTTCACGTTATCCGGCGTCTTCAAGGTCCACTGCAGGCTGTAGGGACCAATGGCATTGATGCCGGTAAGGTTTACCTGGGCGCGGATATCTCCGGGCCGGAGGTTGGAGATGATGGACCGGGGGCCGCTGAGGGTCAGGTCCAGGGTGGCGTCCCCCCCGCTGGAGAGCATCAGGCCCCGGCTGGGCAGAGTGTCCTCCGCGCCAATGAAGTCGATGGGCACATTGGAGAAGGTCCTTCGCATGGTGTTCCCGTTGGCGGTATCCACGTACAGCCAGAAGATAACCGCCAGCAAAAGGCTCAGCACCACGTAGAGTATCTTATTGGCTTTCTCACTCATCCGCTTTTCCACCATCCTTCTTATCCTTGGTCAGGCGGCCCAGCAGGCCCTTGCGCTTTTTCCCGGCCTGGGCCTCGTCCTCGTCAGGCTGGGGCAGGAGCTCGTTGCGCAGCAGCTGGTCCAGAGTCTCTGTCATGAGGTGCCGCTTGAGCATCCCGCCCACAGCCACGGAGATGGACCCCGTCTCCTCGCTGACCAGGACCACCACGGCGTCGGAGTTCTCGCTCATGCCGATGCCCGCCCGGTGGCGCATCCCCAGGTCGCGGCTCAGGTTCACGTTCCGGCTCAGGGGGAGCATACAGCCCGCCCCCAGCACCCGGCCCTCCCGGATGATCACCGCGCCGTCGTGCATGGGCGCCTTGACGAAGAAGATGTTCTTCAGCAGCTCCGAGGAGACCTCCGCGTCCAGCTTGGTGCCGCTTCGTAGGATCTCGTCCGTCTGGTTCTTCCGCTCGAAGACGATCAGCGCGCCGGTGCGGGACTTGCTCATGTCGCCGCAGGCGGCCACGATCTGGCCGATGGCGTCCTCGATGGTCTCCCTGTCCACCTGGGGCTTGGAGAATATCTGGAGGAAGGGCAATTGGCTGCTGCCCACCTGCTCCAGCACCCGGCGGATCTCCGGCTGGAAGAGGATGATCAGCGCCAGAACGCCCCACTCCACCACGTGGGTCAGGGCGAAGTTCAGGGCGGGCAGCCGGTCCGTGGACAGCCACAGCGCCGCGATCACCACCAGCACGCCCTTGAGCAGCCGGGAGGAATTGGTCTTCCGCACCAGCAGTAGCAGCCGGTAGATGAGATAGGCGACCACCAGGATATCCACCACATCCAGCAGCCGCAGGGAAAAGACGAAGTTATTGAGCTTGTGGACCAGACTTGTCATCACTTCCATGACATCCATGGCTTCCCTCCGCTGAAAAAGCATTCCATAAGTAGCTTACATTTTACTCTAAACCTGGGAAAAAAGCAACAAATTCTCGCCCGTTTTTTTCCCGAAGATCCTGCCGGTTTCTGTCGAAAATCACTTTTTCATGAAAAACCCACCGAAAATGTTGGCATTACCTTCTGAATCTGCAAACAATTTCGGCGAAATATTCACAAAAAGTTTATAGTCCCCAGCCGCGGGCGGACATGAAAAAGGGAGGCGCGCGCGCCTCCCGTCTCCGGCTCCCTTACCATTTTTCCAGCATCCGGAGTACCGTCTCCGCCTCCTCCGGCGTATTGAAGACCGAGGCGGAAAAGCGCAGGGTCCCGGTCTCCTCCGTTCCCACGGTACGATGGGCCAGCGGCGCGCAGTGCAGTCCCGCGCGCACCGCCACTCCCTGCTCCGCCAGAAGGCCCGCCAGGGTCTCCGGCGGCATACGCAGAGGCAGGACGCTCAATACGGAGCTCTCCCCCGCCGGGTCATCGAACACCCGGAAATCCTCCCGGCTCTTCAAGCCCTCCGCCAGCACCCGGATCACCTCGCTCTCCCTGCGCCGGATCTTCTCCAGGCCAGTGGTGCGGACGAACCGGATGCCCTCCAGAAGGCCCGCCGCTCCGTGGACGTTCTGGGTGCCCGCCTCCAGCCTATCCGGCAAAAAGTCCGGCATCTCCTGCTGCCGGGAGAGGCTTCCGGTACCGCCGGTCAGCAGGGATGCAGGAACGAATCCGTCCCCGCACAGCAGCAGGCCCGTGCCCTGAGGGCCGTAAAGCCCCTTATGTCCCGGCATGGCCGCGCAGGCCGCGCCCCAGCTCTTGACACGCACCGGATGGATCCCCGCGGACTGGGCGGCGTCCACGACGAGGGGGACGCCCCGTTCCCGGCAGATCCCGGCGATGTCATCCATGGGCAGGGTGTAACCGAAGACGTTGGAAGTATGTGTACAGATCACCGCCCGGACCTTGCCGTCCACGGCCCGGCGGAAGCCCTCCGCCATCTGGGCGGGGTCGAAGAGCCGGGCGTTGACAATCCGGCAGGACACGCCGCCGATGTCCGCCAAGGTCCGGGTGACGGCGTTGTGCTCATAGCCGGATATGACCACCGTGTCCCCCGCTCTCACAAGGCTGCGGATGGCGATGTTCAAGCCGTGGGTGGCGCTGGTGGTCAGGACGGCGTTGTCCGGCTGGGGTACGTCAAAGAGCTCCGCCGCCTCCATACGGCAGCGCAGCATCAGGTCCGCCGCCAGGCGGGCGGCAGGGTGGTCTCCCCGTCCGGGGGTGGTCATGGTGCTCATCGCGCCGGCCACCGCCGCCGGAACGGCGTCCGGCTTTTGCAGCGTGGTGGCTGCGCTGTCAAAGTAGATCATCGCGCTTCCTCCTGACAATAGCGGGAGGACCGGCTCCCGCCGCCGGCGAGGCGGTGCAAGAGGTCCGGCCCTCCCTGTGTTATATCGTGATTTCGCTGAAGGTCCCATCGCTCTGCGCATAAAAGACGCGCATCGGAGCAAGCCCTTCCTCCCGCAGCCGGCTCAGGGCGGTGGGCAGGCTGCCCTCGCCGACGCGGACCGCGTAGCTGCACCCTCTGTCGGTCAGCCCCATGGGGGGCCGGAAGAACCGGGCGGTGATGCCCGCCCGTTCAAGGGTGCGGCTCATGCGCTGGGCATGGGTGATGGAACGGCTCAGCAGCAGATAGTAAGGCATACCACCGCCTCCCGTCATCAATATATGCGGAGAGGTTTTCGGATGTGCCATCCCCGGAAACAGCGGCAGGCGTCCCCCCTCCGCATTCCGGAAAGGGGACGCCTGCCAGCGTTACTCTTTATTGTTCTTTGAAAACCAGCGCGACCGCCTGGGCGGACATGCCGGAGCCGTCTCCGGTGAAGCCCAGCCCCTCCTCGGTGGTGGCCTTGACGCTGACCGCGTCCAGGGGAAGCCCCAGGTCGGCGGCGATGTTGGCCCGCATCTGGGGGATGTAAGGCGCGACCTTCGGCCGCTGGGCGATCAGGGTGGCGTCCACGTTGCCGACCGTATAGCCGTTTTGGGCCAGGACCTTCCCGACCTCCCGCAGGAGGACGCGGCTGTCGGCCCCCTCGTAACGGGCGTCGCTGTCCGGGAAAAGGCGCCCGATGTCCCCCAGCGCCGCCGCGCCCAAGAGGGCGTCCATCAAGGCGTGGAGCAGCACGTCCGCGTCGGAGTGGCCCAGCAGGCCCTTCTCCCAGGGGACCGTCACGCCCCCCAGCACTAGAGCGCGGCCTTCCGTCAGGCGGTGGACGTCGTAGCCCTGACCGATCCTTGGCACACTCATGACTGCACCTCCCGCTGGTGCAGGAGCTCGGCCGCCAGGGCCAGATCCTCAGGCGTCGTGATCTTAATGTTCTCATAGGAGCCGTCTGTCAAGTAAATTTCCTTGCCAAGGCGTTCCACGGCGGAACAGTCGTCCGTCAGGACCTCGCCGGTGGTCCGGGCGCTCTCCAGCGCCGCCCGAAGCAGGGCGGCATCGAAGACCTGGGGCGTCTGGATGGCCCGCAGGCTGTCCCGGTCCGGGGTGCCGGTCACCCGCCCGTCCTGGACGATCTTGATGGTATCCTTCACCGGGACGGCGGGGGCGGCGGCGTTGGTGCGGTGGGCCAGGGCGATGGTGCGGTCGATCAATTCCGGCGTGGCCAGGGGCCGCGCGCCGTCATGGACCGCCAGAAAGGCCGTATCCTCCCGGCACTCCAGGGAAGCCAGATACACGGACTCCAGCCGGGACGCCCCGCCCCGGACGATCTTCACCGGCTTGGAAACGCCGTATATCTTGCAAAGGTCGCCGAAGGCCAGCAGGTCCTCCTCCCGGGCGGCCACCACGATCTCGTCCACCAGCTCCGAGGCGTTCAAGGCCATCAGGGTGTGGGCCAAAACGGGCACGCCCTCCAGAGGCTGGAGGAGCTTGTTCTCCCCGCCCATGCGGCTGGAGGACCCGGCGGCGGCTACGATCACGCTGCACGTTGGATGCTCCGCCTGTCCCCTTCTATGAAACAATCTGGAAAAAAGACCCATTATCCCTTTGCGCCTCCCGCAACCGCTGAATTGACCTGCTGCTCGATATCGCTGTACTCCCCCCCAGTGGAGAGGGCCATCTCGGAGATCAGGATCTGCTTGGCCGTGCGCAGCATCTTCCGCTCGCCGGTGGACAGCCCCTTCTCGTTCTCCCGGCTGAGCAGACCCTTCATCACCCGGGCAACCTCATAGAGGTCTCCGCTTTTCAGACGCTGCATGTTCTCCCGATAGCGCTGGTTCCAGCTTCCGGTAAAGCGCTCCACCTCCAGGCCGGAGAGGTCCTTCAACAGCTGCTGTATCCGCTTCAGGTCCCAGACCCCCCGCAGTCCGAAGGATTCTCCGGAGGCGGTGGGGATCTTCAGCGTCAAACCGCCCACAGGCATCCGGAACACATAATAATCCTGTGCAGCGCCCGCTACGGTCTCTGTCACGATCTCGTCGATCACGCCCGCCCCGTGCATTGGATGGGCAACCTTGTCCCCTACGCGAAACATATTCCCGCCGCCTCCCTTTCATGCAGTCTTACAACAAATTCCCAGGTACGATGTGCATATAAGCCTAGTTTACACCACTATTTGGAAAATTACAAGGGAAAAATTGTTATTTTAGGGAAAGAATTGGGAAAATCCTTCGTTTATGGGGCGCTCACGGTCCCGCGGACCGGCTGAAGGCCGGTTTTCCCCGACGGGCGCTTCGTCCTCAGGCTTTCTCCGGCGTCAGACCTCCATCGTTTGTCCCGCGCTGAAAAAGTAGAGCACGCGGCGTTTGACGGGCAGCTCCAGGATCTTCTCCAGGGCGGCGCTGTAGGCCTCCAGCTGGGGGCGGTAATGGGCTGCTTTCTCCGCGATCGTGTCCTCCGTGACATAGTCAGTCTTGAAATCTACTACGGTGACGGCGCCGCCCTTCTCGGCATACAGGTCTACCACGCCCTGGAGCATCACCTCTTCCCCGCCAGCCAGCTCCGGGAAGTACCGCTCCCCCGGCATCAGCAGGCTGAAACGGAACTCCCGCTCCACGTGGTCCGCCTTCCGCAGCTCCGCCGCCAGCGGCGAGGCCAGGAACCGCCGGATCGCCGTCTGATCTACGGCGTCCGCCTGCTCTCGGGTCAGGAACCGCCGGGACGCCAGGTCCTCCACCACGGCGCGCACATCCGTATCCTCCTTCAGGGGCAGATACTGCATCACCAGATGGGTGGCGGTGCCCCGCTCCGCGCCGGTGAGGGGCCGCTGCCCGGAGAGGAACCGGGGCGCAGAAAACTCCCGGCGGACGTAGGGCTGGATGGTCTCCTGGACGATCTCACGGTCCTTTTCCCGGCCCTTGAGCTGGGTGGCGGTGAGCTTGGTGGGCGCGGTACAGGCGGCGAGATGGGGATAGACGAAGTCCAGAGCCTCCCGGTCCACCGGCAGCGTTGGCACACTGGGGATCGCTTCCGGACCGCCCGGTTCCTCCTGGAGGCGGCTTCCAAAGACCGCGTCCTCGTGGAGAAACACCTGCCAGGGGGCGTCCTCCAGGGGGGCGAAATCATCCACCCCCTGTCCGGCCAGCTCCCGCAGGGGCGCGGCCTCCCAACGCCGCAGCAGGGGCAGCAGGACCCACTCCGCCATGGACCGGGCGCCGTCCACGGTCTCGGGCGGCGCGGGCAGGGATGAGAGGGCGTCCAGCTCCTTCAAGCGCCGTCCGGCGGAGGGCATGGTTGCCGTGAGGATCAGCTTTTCCTTGGCCCGGGTCATGCCCACGTACAGCACCCGCATCTCCTCGGACCGGGCCTCCCGGCTCAGCAGGCCGGACACCGCCTCCCGGGCGATGGTGGGATAGCGGATATGGCGGTCCAGGTCGATGTACAGCGGCCCCAACCCCAGGTGGGGATGGACCAGCACCGGGGTCTGCAGGTCCGCCCGGTTGAACCGCTTCCCCAGGTCCGTCAGGAGCACGATGGGGAACTCCAGCCCCTTGGATTTGTGGATGCTCATGATCTGCACGCCGCCGGAGGGCGCGCCGGAGGCGGTGACGGGCTGCTCCCCGCTCTCCAGCAGGCGGCGGAGATGGGAGACGAAGGCGAACAGGCCCTTATATCCCGCGCTCTCAAAGCTTCGGGCGTGCTCGTACAGGGCCACCAGGTTCTCCCGCCGTCCCTCGCCGCCGGACATGGCGCCGAACACCCCCAGCACGTTCCACTGGTTGTAGATCCGCCAGATGAGACGGTGGACGCTCATGTCCCGGGCCAGACTCCGCAGGTCCGTCAGACGGGACAGGAAGGCTTGGCAGTCCTCCTCCTCTGAAGCGGCCAGGGCCTCGTAGAAGTCCCCCTCCGGGTGGTTCCCCCGGATCATGGCCAGCCGGTTCGGGGAAAAGCCCGCCAGGGGCGAGCGCAGCACGGCGATCAGGGGCACGTCCTGCCGGGGATTGTCCAGAATCTCCAGCAGGGAGCACATCACCGCCACCTCCATGGCGGAGAAAAAGTCCTCATTCTCCTGGGTGGCGCAGGGGACGCCCCGCTCCGCCAGAGCCCGGGTGTAGTGGCGCAGCCGGGGGCCCGGGGAGCGCATGAGGATCACAATGTCCTCCGGACGGCAGGGGCGCAGCGCCTTGGTATCCCCGTCCGTCACGGGGAAGCCCTCCGACAGCAGGGACGCGATCCGGTCCGCCGCCAGACGGGCCTCCAACAGCGCGGAGGGGACTTTTTCCGTCTCCCCGTCGTCCTGGGGCGGCAGGAGCAGGTGGAACTCCGTGTGACAGTCCTCCCGGGGCGGCAGGTAGTCCGCGCCGAAGTACAGACGCTCCGCCGCGCCGTAGTCCACCTCCCCCATCTCCCGGCTCATGAGGTTGGAGAAAATGAAGTTGGCTCCGTCCAGCACCTCCTTCCGGGAGCGGAAGTTCTGGCTGAGGAGGATCCGTCGGGGCTCCCCCTCCTCCGCCTCCGCCGCGTCGGGGTACTGGCGGTACTGCTCCAGAAAGATGGTGGGGTCCGCCAGCCGGAAGCGGTAGATGGACTGCTTCACGTCCCCCACGGTGAAGAGGGTCCGGCCCCCGTGGGAGAGGGCGTCAAAGATGCAGTTCTGTACCTGGTTGGTGTCCTGGTATTCGTCCACCATCACCTCCCGGTAGCGCTCCGCCGTCACCGCCGACAGGGGCGTGGGACGGCCGTCCTCCCCCAGGAGCAGGCGCACGGCGTAGTGCTCCTGGTCGGAGAAGTCCGTCACGTTCCTGCGCAGCTTCTCCTGCTGGTAGGCCTCGGAGAAATCCACGCACAGCGCCAGCAGCGCCTCCATAGCGGGAGCGGAGCGGCGCAGGTCCTCCCCCGCCTCCGCCCCGGAGGTCTCCAGAATGGCGGAGAAGGCCGCCGCGTCCTTCTTGCAGCGGTTCCAGAGGGTCTGCATCCTATCCTTCAGCGCCGGGTCCTCACATTTCCGGACCGGGGAGAGGCGCGGGAACTCCGGCAGACGCCCGGCGGCTTCATCCCATCCCTTGTCCGCCGCCTCCGCCAGGGCCTCCATCTGGCCGGACACGCCGGAGAAGGCGGGGCCATAGGCCTTCGCCAACGCGCCGTCGGAGCTCATCTCCTCCAGCGCACGGGCCAGGAGGTCCGCCCAGTGGCGGGCCTTGCGGGCCAGCCGGACCAGCAGGGCCCGGCCAAACTCCGTCTCGCCCCCGTCCTCCGGCAGAGCGGCCCAGCTCCGGCGCTGCTCCTCCAGCCAGCGGTGGGGGTAGGCGTGGCTCTGGACCTTGCGGTGAAGCTCCAGGACCAGGTCCTCCAGCCCCCGGTCGTCCCGCCCGAAGCCGAAGCAGTCCGCCAGCTGGGTCTGCCCCGGCGTCATATCCGTATAAAATTTCTCCAGCACCCGGGGCAGGACACGCTGCCGCAGCAGCTCCGCTTCCCCCTCGTCCAGCACGCGGAAGTCCGCCGTCAAGCCCCCCTGGTCTCCCAGGTCCAGCAGATGGACGTTCTCTCGCAGCAGGGCGGTGCAGAAGGAGTCTATGGTCTTGATGTCCGCCTGGTACACCAGCAGCAGCTGCCGCTGGAGGTGGCGGTCTCCGGGGTCGTCCGCCATGCGGCGGCCCAGCTCCTGGGCGATGCGCTCCCGCAGCTCGGCGGCGGCGGCCCGGGTGTAGGTGATGATGAGGAAATCATCCAGGTCCGCCCGTTCTTCCCCCAGCACGCGGCGGAACAGCCGCTCCACCAGCACCCGGGTCTTGCCGCTGCCCGCGGCGGCGGAGACCAGCACACGGCCCCCCCGGTCCTCTACTACGGCCCGCTGGCTGTCTGTCAGTTGGATGCCCACGGCGTCCCCTCCCCTCCGATCAGCATATCGATCCTGCCCCAGAACTCCTCCGGCTTCACCGGGCGCAGGGGCTTGCGCCGGTCGCCGCCCTCCCCTTCGGTGAAGTGGCAGGCGGAGGCAAATTCACAGTAGGTACACGCATTGTCGCTCTCGCTGACGTAGCAGGGGTCCGCGTCGATCACGCCCCCCCGGAGCTCTCCGGCGATGGTCTCAAGCATCCCGTTCACCAGCCGGCCCAGCTTTCCCAGCTCCTCGGCAGTAGCCAGCCCTCCGGTGATCCCGCCGCCCCGGCCTACGGCCAGGGGGAGGAACCGGGGCTCCTCCAGCGCGCCGTGCTCCATGGCCCGGAGCACCTCCGGTTGGCTGAGCACCAGGCCGCTGCGGCGCAGCTCCTTGTCCAGGGCGGCCCGGAGCGCCTCCGCCTCCACGGCCCGGGGCTTGCTCACCAGCACGTCCCGGGCGGGCAGGTACAGCACCCCCGCCGGGACGATCTCCTGCCCGAACACCCTCCGGCCCTCCTGCTCCAGGGCGAAGAGGTAGATCAGCATCTGCAGATTCAGCCCGTGGCAGACGTCGCTGAGATCGAAGGCCTTCTTCCCGGATTTGTAGTCCACCACCCGCAGGTACAGCTTTCCATCGGAGAGCCAGCCGTCCACCCGGTCCACCCGGCCCGATACGGTGAGGTCCGCGTCCCCGCTGCGGATGGTGACGGCGGGCATGGCCTCCCCCTCGCCGAAGCCCAGCTCAAAGGCCATGGGCGCGAAATCGGAGTGGGCCAGCTCGTCGGCCACGTTGGCCACGATGGTCCCCACCGTCTTGCGCAGGCGGCGGAAGAGATATTTGAAGCGCTCGTCCCGCTTGTCGAAGTCCGGCAGGACCTCCGCCATGTACCGGTCCACCGCCGCCCCGGTCAGCCGGGACAGCTCCCGGGGCTCCAGCTTGGCGAAGCCTCCCCGCTCCATGGCATGGCGGGTCACATCCTCCAGGACAAAGTGGAGGAAGGCCCCCACCTGGGAAGCGTCGAACCCCGCCGGGGTCCGCTCCTTCGCCCGCAGGCCGTACTCCATGAAGTAGGCGAAGTGGCAGGAGCTGATCTTATCCAGACGGCTGGCGGACATGCGGCAGCTGCGCCCGTAGAGGACGTCCACCGCGTCGGCGGAGAGCCGCCCCCGGGTCATCCCGGCGGCACGCTCCATGGCGTCCAAGGACGCCCGGTACCGCCCGTCCCCGGCGAAGTAGCTCC
>CAJTVO010000003.1 GCA_910579485.1 uncultured Oscillospiraceae bacterium
ACGCGGGCATGACCCCCCTGGGCATGACCTTCTCCGAGATGGCCTCCATGACCGGCGGCGGCGTGCAGACCCCCGGCTTCATGGGCCACGGCAAGCACTTCATCGCCTCCAAGAAGTTCATGAAGGCCGAGGGCGGCCTGGGCCGCATCGTCTGGATGCCCAAGGCTCTGAAGGACCAGGTGGCCGAGAAGGTCAACCAGTCCGCCAAGGAACTCTACGGCGTGGAGAACTTCTGCGATATGATCGGCGATGAGACCATCACCGAGGACGCCGAGGCTCTGCTGAACTACCTGACCGAGAAGGGCCACCCCGTGCTGGGGATGGACCCGCTGATGTAAGGTCCTTTTTCTACGGCAGTACGCCGCTCCGGTACGGGGCGGCGTACTGCCGGTAGATGGTTTTTATTTTTGAGAGAAATTTCGCAAAAAGGGCTTTACAAATGAAGGCAGATGAGGTATAATGATATCTGCTTTTGGGCTCGTAGCTCAGCTGGGAGGGCGAGTGGTCCGCAAAGCAATGCAGAAATCACAGCTCCAAGCGAAAAATCCAAGTTGACAAAAAAGTTGCAAAAAAACAGCAAAATATGGGCTCGTAGCTCAGTTGGGAGAGCGTTCGGTTCGCATCCGAGAGGTCGAGGGTTCGAATCCCTTCGAGTCCACCAAAAAGGTTCAATAGTATAGAGGCCGTAGGCTAAACGCCTACGGCCTCTATACTATTGAAAAGGGAAACAACATGGACAATTTTCAAACGAATTATCTGACCGAGGTGAGCCTGCGCATCCAGCACGAAGGCTTCACAGTCTGTGAAGAAAAGGACGAACTGCTGCCCATTGAGTGGGCTGGCAGTCGAGCATGTAACCTCAATGGGGTGGGTGTAGACACAGAGATTGGCGCCTCCTATGCTGATGAAAGCATATAGCCTCATTTGTTACTTCCAACTAAAATATAGCATGAATTTTGGCGTTTTTCCCAACTTGTACAGAGAGGATCTTTAGTGTATTCTATAAGCAAGATAATTATTTAATTTAATTAAGAATTAGGCGGTCTGCCGCCCTGAGGAGGAAAATGCTATGTCACTGGTTCCAATGAAAGCGATCCTGGATGCTGCCGAGAAGTATAACTACGCCCAGGGAGCCTTTAACGTCAACGCGGTTTGTCAAGCTAAGGCGGTGATCCAGGTCCATGAGATGTTCCGTTCCGCCGCCATTTTGCAGGGTGCGGATCTGGCCAACGCCTTCATGGGCGGGCGCACCGACTTCGCCCAGGGGACGCTGGAGGACAAGAAGAAGGGCGCGCTGAACATCGCCAACGCCGTGAAGAAGTACGCCGTGGACTCCCCCATTCCCGTTGCCCTGCATCTGGATCACGGCAAGAATCTGGACTCCTGCATCGCCGCCATCCAGGGAGGGTACACCTCCGTTATGATCGACGGGTCCTCTCTCCCTTTTGACGAGAATGTGGAGCTGACCCGCGAGGTGGTCAAGTACGCCCACGAGCGGGGCGTCACCGTGGAGGGTGAGCTGGGCGTTCTGGCGGGAGTGGAGGACCACGTGTTCGCCGCCAACTCCACCTACACCAATCCCATGGACGCGGTGAAGTTCTTCCGTCAGACCGGGGTGGACGCTCTGGCCATCAGCTACGGTACCAAGCACGGGGCCAACAAGGGCAAGGATACCATCATCCGCAAGGAGATCGCCATCGCCACAAAGGAGTGCATGATGCACGAAGGCATCGAGGGCACCCTGGTCAGCCACGGCTCCTCCACCGTGCCCCAGTATATCGTCTCCGAGATCAACGCCCTGGGCGGCGATATCCACGACGCCTACGGCATCAAAAAAGAGCAACTGAAAGAGGTCTCCAAGCTGGGCATCCGGAAGATCAACGTGGACACCGACATCCGCCTGGCAGTCACCCGGAACCTGCGGGAGCTGTTCCGGAATGAGGCTGCCCTGCAAAACAGCGCCTCCATCGGCGGCATCTACGAGCTGCTGTGTAAAAACCCCTCCGCCTTTGATCCCCGGGTGTTCTTCCCGCCCATCATGGATACCGTCATGTACGGCAACGTACCTGATGACGATGTGGCCCGGATCGTGGACTGCATCGAGCGGGGCGTGAAGGAGGTCGTCGGCACTCTGGTAGTGGAGTTCGACAGCGTGGGCAAGGCGCCCCTTATTGAGGCTGTGAGTCTGGACGAGATGGCCGAGCGGTACAGGAAGAAGGGGATCTGATGGGAAAGAACATTCTTGTAGCCCACGGCGGCGGTCCCACGGCGGTCATCAACTGCTCCCTGCAAGGGGTGGTGGAGGCCGCGCGGGCTTCCGGCAAAGTAGATAAGATCTATGCCGCCCGGTTCGGGGCGGAGGGCATCCTCAAGGGGGATCTCATCGACCTGACAGATGTGAGCGCGGAGACCATCGCCAAATTGGGCCATACGCCTGCCTCCGCCATCGGCTCCTGCCGGCGGAAGCTTACCGATGAGGACTACCCCACGGTGCTGGAGACGCTGAAGAAATTCAATATCGACTGCTTCTTCTACAACGGCGGCAACGACTCCATGGATACCTGCCACAAGGTCAACGAGCTGGCGAAGCGGGAGGGGCTGGACTTGCGGGTCATCGGCATCCCCAAGACCATGGACAACGATCTGGACATCACCGACCACTGCCCCGGTTTCGGTTCCGCCGCCCGGTACGCGGCCCTCAGCGCCGCCGAGCTGGCTCTGGACGCCTCCGGCCTGCCCATTCATGTGGTGGTGCTGGAGCTGATGGGCCGGAACGCCGGATGGGTCACCGCCGCCAGTGCCATGGCGAAGCGGCTCACGGACTGCGAGGTGCTGACCTATCTGCCGGAGGTGCCGGTGGATGAAGAGCGGATGCTGGCGGATATTGAGAAGGGCTACGCAAAGGGGAAGGGCCTGCTGGTGACGGTCAGCGAGGGCATCTGCGGTCCGGACGGCAAGCCTCTGGCGGACACGGGCATCGTGGACGGTTTCGGCCACAAAATCCCCGGCGGTACCGCCCAGCATGTGACCGATCAGATCATTCAGAGGCTGGGTCTCAAGTCCCGGGCGGAGAAGCCGGGGCTTCTGGGCCGGGCCAGCATCCCCTATGTGTCCTCCGTGGACCGGGCGGAGGCCTACGCCGTGGGGCGGTACGCCATGAACGCCGCCCTGCGGGATGAGAGCGGATACATGGTTTCCATCGAGGCTGTCCGGACGCCGGAATACAGCAGCAGCATGGCTCTGGTCCCTCTGGCGAAGGTGGCCAATGTGGAAAAGAAGTTCCCTCTGGAGTGGATCGTGGACGGAAACGGCATCGCGGACGCTTTCTTTGATTACGCTCTGCCGCTGATGGGCGGGGATTTCCCGGAATACGCCCTGCTGAGAAAGTGAGAAGATCAATGAAACATATTTACCTGAATCTCAAGCGTTTTGACGTGCCTGTGGAGCTGGGCGGCGTCAACCGGCTGGCCCCGGTGAAGGACTGGGGCGCGGCTGTGGTAGGCGGCACGCAGGAGGCGCTGAAAAAGTACGATCCGGCAAAAGTGGAGTTTGTGCAGTATCTGCCGGAGGCGCACCTGCTGGGGGCGATCTCCGCCCTGACCGGGGACAGCCCCGTGCAGCTGGGCAGCCAGGGGGTCTACCGGATGAATACCGCTGTGGGCGGCAACTTCGGCGCCTTCACCACCAACCGGCCCGCCTCCATCGTGAAGGCCATGGGGTGCAGTTCCACCCTCATCGGCCACTGCGAGGAGCGCAACGACAAAAAAGGCATTCTGGCCGAGGCCGGTGTGACGGACATGTCCGCCGTGAACCGGCTGCTGAATCAGGAGATCAAGTGTGCCCAGGACGCGGGGCTGACGGTCCTCTACTGCATCGGCGAGACCAGCGAGGAGCAGCCCCGGTGGGAAGAAGTGCTGGGCGAGCAGCTGGACGCGGGTCTGGACGGCGTGGACAGGAGCCGGGTGGTCATCGGCTATGAGCCGGTGTGGTCCATCGGCCCCGGCAAGACCCCGGCGGGAAAGGACTACATCACCAAGATCGCCCGCTTCGTCAAGGAGCGCACCGGCGGCATGGATGTGGTCTACGGCGGCGGCCTGAAGGCCGATAACGCGGAGATGCTGGCCTCCATTGAGGAGATCGACGGCGGGCTCATCGCCCTGACCCGGTTCCAGGGGGAAATTGGATTCTATCCGGAGGAATATCTGGAGATCATCCGGTTGTATTTAGGAGAGTAAGAAATGAAATTGGATTTTGAATACGGTCACGGCCTCATGACCGCCCAGCTGCCGGACAATACCGACGTGTTTATCCCCGGGGAGACCGTCCCTGATCCGCCCTGCCTGCCCCAGGACTGGGACAGCCTGTACGCCACCACGCTGGAGAGCATCCGGAACCCCATCGGCATGAAGCCCCTCCGGGAGCTGGCGGGCCCCGGCAAAACGGTGGTATTCGTCATCCCCGATATCGTCAAGGGCGGCTGTCAGGCCACTTCTCACCGGAAGGTGTCCATCCGGGCCTGCCTGGATGAGCTGTATGCCGCCGGGGTGGAGAAGAAGGACATCCTGCTGCTGATCTCCAACGGACTGCACCCCCGGGCCACCGTGCCGGAGATGAAGCAGATTTTGGGGGAGGAGCTGTTCAGCGAGTTTTATTACTCCGGCCAGCTCACCAGCCACGACAGCGAGGACTACGAACATATGGTGGATCTGGGGACCACCCGCCGGGGGGACCCGGTGCTGATGAACAAATATGTCTTTGACTGCGATATCCCCATTCTCATCGGCCACACCCAGGGCAACCCCTACGGGGGCTACTCCGGGGGCTACAAGCACTGCGCCACCGGCATCACCCACTGGCGCTCCATCGCCAGCCATCACGTGCCCCAGGTGATGCACCGGCAGGACTTTACCCCGGTGTCCGGGAAGAACCTCATGCGGACCAAGTTCGATGAGATCGGCATGTGGATGGAGGAGAAGATGGGCCACCCCTTCTTCTGCTGCGACGCGGTGCTGGATACCGGCTCCCGGCAGATCGCCATTTTCTCCGGCTACGCCGCCGAGATGATGCCGGAGAGCTGGAAGGTCGCCGATAAGCGGACCTATGTGCCCTTCGCGGAGAAGAAGTACGACGTGATGGTCTTCGGTATGCCCCAGAACTTCCACTACGGCGACGGCATGGGCACCAACCCCATCCAGCTGATGCAGGCCCTCTCCGCCCAGGTGATCCGCCACAAGCGGGTGATGAAGGACAACTGCGTCATCATCTGCTCCTCCATCTGCAACGGGTACTTCCACGACGAGCGGTGGCCTTACCTGCGGGAACTCTACGAGCTGTTCCAGCACGACTACATGAACATCCTGCCGGACATGAACCGGTACGGGGAGTATTTCGCCACCAACGAGGAGTACATCCGGAAATACCGCTTCGCCAACGCCTTCCACCCCTTCCACGGCTTTTCCATGATGAGCTGCGGCCACATCGCGGAGATGAACACCGCCGCCATCTACATCGTGGGCGCTCAGGAGCCAGGCATCGCCCGGGGAATGGGTCTCAAGACCCGGGCAACCTTCGAGGAGGCTCTGGCCGACGCCATGAAGAAGTACGTGGGGCCCGATCCCAGCATTCTGGCCCTGCCCAAGACCTTCAAGGTGAGCGCGGTACACCTGTGCATGAAGGATGAGCCCTATGACGGAACCAACGGACACTGCGGCTGCTGAATCCCCGCCGGAACGGCCGGCTGAGACGATAGAAGAGAGCGAAAAGAAGAAAAAGTAAAGGATGGTGTCCCATGAGCAAGCAAGCAAAGCGACCTCTGACCCAAGCGGAGAAGCAAAACAGGCTCATCAGCTGGGGCTGGCTGATGGTTTCGCTGGCGGTGGCGCTGGTGGTGTGGTTCTGTCTGTCCATCGGCGAGAAAACCGGCCGCAGCTTCCCCTTCATCCCATCCGTGATCGCCGGTATGAAGACCATGCTGGACCGGGATGCGCTGCTGGGCGATTTTGCCAGCAGTATGATCTCCGTGGCCATGGGCTTCGGTCTGGGATTTGTGACCGCGCTGCCGGTGGCGTTCCTCATGGCCTGGTATACGCCGGTGCGCAAGATCATTGAGCCCTGGATCAACTTCATCCGCAACATCCCCGCCCTGGCCTACGCGCCCCTGATCGTCATCATGCTGGGCGTGGGCCGCGCCCCCTCGGTGGTGCTGATCTGGATCTGCACCTTCATGACCATGTGCATCACCATTTTCCACGGCATCCGCAACATCGACAACACGCTGGTCAAGGCGGCCAAGGTCCTGGGGGCCAACGATATGGATATCTTTTTCCGCATCACCCTGCCCGCCACGGTGCCCTTCATCCTTACCGCCGTGCGTCTGGGGCTCAGCGCGGGCCTGACCACCCTGCTGGCGGCGGAGTCCACCGGCGCCCAGGCCGGTCTGGGAATGCGCATCCGTACCCTCCAGACCACCTTTGAGACCAACGCCATGCTGGGCTACATCATCCTCATCGGCATCATCGGCACGCTGCTGAACACATTTGTGGACGTTATCGAAAGGAGGCTGACATCATGGCAGGAGAAGCGGGAAGAGGCGTAAAGATCCGGATCAAGGACGTGAAAAAGGAGTACCACGGAGATCACGGCACCACGATAGCCCTCAACGGGGTCAACCTGGACATTATGGAGAACGAGTTCGTCTGCGTGGTGGGTCCCTCCGGGTGCGGCAAGTCCACGCTGCTCAACGTTCTGGCGGGCCTCCATGAGGCCACCAGCGGCGACTGCTTCCTGGACGGCGAGCGTATTGTGGGCACCGACGTAAAGCGGGGCGTGGTCTTCCAGCAGTACGCCCTGTTCCCCTGGCAGACGGTGATCCAGAACGTCATGTTCGGCCCCCAGATGAAGCGTATGCCCAAGGCCCAGTGCCAGGAGATCGCCAGAAAGTATATCAAGATGGTGGGGCTGGAGGATTTCGAGAACTCCTACCCCAAGGAACTCTCCGGCGGCATGAAGCAGCGGGTGGCCATCGCCCGGGCCTATGCCAACGATCCGGAGGTGCTGCTCATGGATGAGCCCTTCGGCGCCCTGGACGCCCAGACAAGGGCCCAGCTCCAGACGGAGCTGCTGAAGACCTGGGAGCAGGAGAAAAAGACATGCTTCTTTATTACCCACGACGTAGACGAGGCCGTGCTGCTGGCTCAGCGGGTGGTGATCATGTCCGCCCGGCCGGGGCGGATCAAGAAGATCGTCGACATCGACATCCCCTATCCCAGGGACCAGGGGACCAAGAGCGATCCCCGGTTTATGGAGCTGAAGGCGGAGATCTGGAACGAGGTGTACCAGGAGTATCTGGAGGTCAGAAAGTAAGCCGCAGGCTCCCCGCAATGCGAGGGATTCCCGAGGAGGGGCGGAACGTCCCATAAGAATGCTTCTGCCTCTTTTCGCACGAGTGAAAAAAGGTCCCGCCCGGAAGGGCGAAACTACCGTTCAAAAGAGCGCACGGCTCTTTTGATATAACAACCATCTGAATAATGGAGGAAAATGAAGATGAAGAAACTGACCGCGCTGCTGCTGGCGCTCATCATGACCCTGGCCCTGGTGGCCTGCGGCGGCGACAGCAACAAAAAAGACAACGATCCCCCCGCCGAGCCCGACACCAAGACCGAAGCCCCCGCCGAGCCCGAGAAGAAGGACGAAGAACCCGCCGCTCCCGCCGAGCCCGCCGGTCCCGAGCGCATCACCCTGCGTATCGGCTACATGCCCAACTACGCCTCCCTGTGGGGCGTGCTGTCCGCCATCGAGCAGGGCTTCTTCGAGGAAGAGGGCATCACCATCGTACTGACCGAGTTCCCCGACGGCCCCGCTGAGATCGCCGCCATGGAAGGCAACTCCATCGACCTGGCCTACATCGGCAAGGGCGCTCACCGCCTGTGCATTCTGGGCAGCGCCGTTATCTTTGCTCCCAGCTCTGTCCACACCGTCGATAAGGTGGTCTGCATGCCCGACAGCGGCATCCAGAGCGTAGCCGACCTGAAGGGCAAGACCATTGCCTTCAACTCCGGCTCCTCCTCCGAGTCCACCTTCAACAACGCCCTCACCGTGGGCGGCCTGACCCGGGAAGACGTGACCCCCATGGACCTGTCCATTGACAACGTGGTGCCCGCAGCCGTCTCCGGCACCATCGACGCCGCCGTGTGCTGGAACCCCTACTCCGGCCAGATCCTCCAGCAGGTGGAAGGCTCCTACGAGATCGAGTTCGCCGACGGTTCCACCAACATCTCCAGCTGGATCTGCCTGCCCAAGTACGCCGAGGAGAACCACGACGTTCTGGTCCGCTTCACCCGCGCTCTGTTCAAGGGCATGGACTGGGGCTCCAAGGTGGAAAACTATGAGACCGTGGCCGATTACTGCTCCAAGCAGACCAAGGCCAGCCTGGAATCCCAGCTCATGCAGGTTGGTGACGCCCACTGGTTCAACCTGGAGGATCTGAATTCCGGCGTGGCTGACGGCACCATCAGGGGCTACTACGAGGGGATGCAGAACGACATGGTGAAGGGCGAGAACATCACGCCCGAGGACGCCAAGGAGGATGTGGGCGAATTTGTTCTCTTTGATGTCATGGAAGAGGCCTTGAAGTAAAGCAGGATACCCCGTTCCCCTGAAAAAGGAATGGGATGGGCCCGGTGGAGCAGCGTACCATCGGGCCCGTTTTTTGAGGAGAAGAGAATGCGGATCGAAATTGTCCAGAGCGGCGCCGGCCGGGAGGCGCTGACCTTTGCCTCCGGGGAGCTGGAGGCTTACCTGACCCGGATGCTGCCGGAGGAGGACCTGGATCTGGCGGTGACGCTCCAGGCAGGGGATACAGCGGACGGGCGGGAGTCCTTCGCTGTGGACATGACAGAGCACGGCGGGTCTATCACCGGCAGCTGTCCCCGGGCGGTGCTGTTGGGGGTGTATGACTACCTGCGGCGTCTGGGGTGCCGCTTCCTGGGGCCGGGAAAGCAGTGGGAGACCGTGCCCGCCGTCAGCAGGGAGAAGCTGGCGGCCCGGTATGAGAAGCAGGCCGCCTTCCGCCACCGGGGCGTGTGCATCGAGGGGGCCGACAGTCGGGAGAATGTGCAGGATTTCATCGACTGGCTTCCCAAAGCGGGGTACAATTCCTTTTTCCTGCAGTTCAAGACCCCGTACGCCTTTCTCAAGCGCTGGTACCGCCATGAAAACAACCCCCTGCGGGAGCCGGAGGCATATACCGAACGCGACGCGGAGCGGGACATGGCGGTTTTCGAGGAGGAGACCAAACGCCGGGGCCTGCTGCTCCATAAGGCCGGCCACGGCTGGACCGGGGAAGCGCTGGGATATGTGTCTCAGTCCTGGGACGCGGACCCCGCTCCTCTGCCGGAGAGCAGGCGGGAGATGGCCGCGGAGATTGATGGCGTGCGGGGGCTGTGGCAGGGGGTGCCCGCCAACACTAACCTGTGCTTTGCCAATCCCCGGTCGGTGGACGCGCTGGCCTCCCTGGCAGTGGACTACGCGCGAAAAAATCCCGCCGCGGATTATGTCCATGTCTGGCTGGCGGACGCGTTTAATAATGTGTGTGCGTGTGAAAACTGTCAAAAGACCACCCTGTCCGACCAGTACGCTGCCGTCCTCAATGAGATCGACCGCCGCCTGACGGCGTCAGGGCTGGACACCCGGATCGTATTTCTGCTGTATCAGGAGCTGCTGTGGCCTCCGGTGAGGGAGCGGCTGGCAAACCCGGACCGGTTTGTCCTCATGTTCGCCCCCATCAGCCGTACCTTTGAGGCGTCCTACGACCTGGAGGGCCCGGAGAAGCCTGTCCCGCCCTATGTCCGCAACCGGATCACTCTGCCCACGGACCTGGGGGAGAATCTGGCGTTCCTCCGGGGCTGGCAGCGGATCTTTGACGGGGACAGCTTTGTCTACGACTACCCCCTGGGCCGGGCCCATTATGGAGACCTGGGCTATGTCCACATCGCCCGGGTTATTGGCAGCGACGTTAAGAAGCTGCGGCGGATGGGACTGAACGGCTATATCAGCTGTCAGGAGCTGCGCGCAGCCCTGCCCAACGCCCTGCCAAACTACGTGATGGGATACACCCTGCTGGACGATGCCGCGGACACGGAGGCGCTGATCCGGGAGTATTTCCAGGCCGCCTACGGGACGGACTGGGAGCGGGTCCTCGCCTATCTGTCGGAGCTGTCCCGTCTGAGCAGCTGCGACTATCTCAACGGAAAAGGGGACCGGACCGACCCGGATATTGCCCGCCGGATGGGGGCGGCCCAGGACCTCTGCCGGGCATTTTCTCCCGTACCGGAGGATGTCCGGGCCGGCGGTCACGGCTGGCGGCTGCTGGCCTATCATCGCAAATACGCGCTGGGTCTGGCCCGGGCGCTGGAGCTGCTGGCCGAAGGGAAAAAGCAGGAGAGCCTGACGGCCTGGCGGGAGCTGGGCGGTCTGATCCGGGAAAACGAGCCGGAATTTCAGGCCTGCCTGGACGTATACCGCCTGCTGGAGGTTACGGCAAACTATACCGGCTTCCGAGAGCCGGAAACGTGAAAGAGGGAACATGATGCGTCACGAATATTACTACTACAACAGGGAGCAGCTCCTGGCCGCGCCGAAGCTGCCCATTACCGTCATGGCGGACAACGCCGCCGTGTTTCAGACCATGGCCCGGGAGATGGCCGATGAGATCAGGAGGAAGAACGCACTGGGAGAGAAGACCGTCTTCATCTGCCCCGTCGGCCCCGTTGGACAGTATCCCTATTTTGTGGAGATGGTCAACAGCGAGGACATCAGCCTGAAAAACGTCTGGTTCCTGAACATGGACGAGTACCTCACCGATGGGAAGGAGTGGATCGGCAAGGACCACCGCCTCAGCTTCCGGGGCTTCATGGACCGGACGGTCTACACGAAGATCCGGCCCGATCTGGTGATGCCCGAGAGCCAGCGGGTATTTCCCGATCCGAAAGACCCGGGGAACATGTGGCGGACCATTCAGGCCCTGGGCGGCGTGGACATCTGCTTCGGGGGCATCGGCATCAACGGTCACGTGGCCTTTAACGAGGCCCAGGACGAGCTGACCCCGGACCAGTTCCGCGCCCTGCCTACCCGCGTGCTGGAGATCTCCCGGGAGACCCGGACTGCCAACGCCATCGGCGACCTCAACGGGGCCGTGGACGACATGCCCCGCTGGTGCGTCACCATTGGCATGAAGGAAATTTACAGCGCCCGGAAGATCCGCCTGGGCTGCTTCCGGGACTGGCACCGGGCCGTGGCCCGGCACGCCGCCTACGGCAGCGTGTCCGCCCATTTCCCGGTGACCCTGCTCCAGGAGCATCCGGACGCCCTGCTGCGTATTACGGAATTTGTCGCCAACCTGCCCGAATGAGGGGGAAACCATGAATACTCGATATATCACAGGCGGTCAGGTATACGTTGACCGCAGTTTCCAGCAGAAGACGGTGGCCATGGAGGAGGGAAAGCTTCGCCTGCTGCCTCCGGACGCGCCGGTGTCCGGGGAGGTCTATGACGCGGCAGGGAAAAAGGTGGTCCCCGGCTTCATCGATATCCACACCCACGGCGCGGTGGGGGTGGACGTCAACGGCGCGACTGCCGCGGATCTGGAAAAAATTGGGAAATTTTTTGCCGGGAACGGCACTACCGCCTGGCTGGCCTCCGTGCTGACGGATACGGAGGAGCAGACCCGGTGGTGCATCGACCAGTACAGGGAGTGGAAGAAGGAAGCGCGTGAGGGCGCGGAGCTGCTGGGCATTCATCTGGAGGGCCCGTTCCTGGCCCCGGCCTACAAGGGGGCCATGCCGGAGCATCTGCTGCGGCAGGGGGACGCCGGTCTGCTGCGCTCCTATCAGGAGCAGGCGGAGGGGGGCATCCGCTACCTCACCGTCTCCCCGGAGGTGGAGGGGACCATTGACATGATCCCCGCCGCCCGGGAGCTGGGCATCGTCACGGCCATCGGCCACTCCGGCGCGGACTATGATACCGCCATGTCCGCCATCGCCGCCGGAGCCCAGGCGGCGACCCATACCTTTAACGCCATGCTGCTGCTCCATCAGCACCGGCCCGCCATTCTGGGGGCGGTGCTGGAGAGCGATGTGTACTGCGAGGCCATCTGTGACGGGCGGCACCTCCACCCGGGGATCGTGCGGCTGCTGCTGAAGGTCAAGGGCCTGGACCAGGTGGTGGCGATCACAGACTCTATCATGGCCGCCGGCCTGCCGGACGGGAAGTACCACCTGGGAGTCAACGAGGTGGTGGTTGAGGACGGCGACGCCAAGCTGGCCTCCGACGGCACCCGGGCGGGCAGCACTCTGACCCAGGATACGGCGCTGTTGAATTTGCTTGCCTTTACAGGCAGGCGAATCGAGGAGATTTTGCCCCTCCTGACGGAGAATCCGGCGAAGCTGGCAGGCGTATTTGACCGGAAAGGGTCCATCGCCGACGGCAAAGACGCGGATATAGTGGTTTTGGATGGGGAAAACCATGTGGAGCAGGTTTTTGTAAAGGGACGGCCCTGCAAGCCGCAGGCCGGGCCGCGCATTTGACAGCTGGAAGAAGAAATTAACTTGCCGTCCAAGGGGCGGCAGAGAAGAAAGGAGGGCGGCGTCATGCAGTTTGAGCCGGGCGCAAACCCGACACGTGTGAAGGCAGCCAATCAGGCGGCCATCCTCAAAACCATCTATCACCTGGGCCCGATCAAACGCTCCGAGATCGCCCAGCGGCTGGAGCTGACGCTGCCCACCATCACAACGAATGTCAACAGCATGATGGCCCGGGGCATCGTGCGGGAGACCGGCGACGGCCGGCGGGATCGCCGACTGGTGGGCCGGAAGGCCCACCCGGTGGATATCGTCCCCGAGTCCCGGCACTTTATCGGCATCGAACTCCAGGGCGCACGGCGTACCGCCTGCCTGCTGGATTACCGGGGCAGGGCCCTGTATACCTGGGAAGACCGGGAGGACTGTCCCGACTATGACCGGAACATCCAGCTCTCCTGCCGCCTGATCGGGCAGGCGCTGGATGCCTGCGGCCTGACGCTGGAGCAGATCTCCGGCATCGGCGTCTGCGCGCCGGGGCTGGTGGACCATGAGCGGGGGATTTTGGAGATCCGGCCCAGCTATAACTGGAGGCACAAGGATATCCGGGGGGATATGGCTGCCCTCTCCGGCTATCCGGGGCCCATCAGCGTGGAGAACAACGCCTGCGCCCGTGCCTACGGGGCCCAGCTGTTCCAGCGGGAGGTCCTGGGGGATGCCCAGACCTTCGCCTACCTGTTCATCAACCAGGGCATCGCCTGTCCTCTGGTGCTGAATACCGCCACCGCCTTCGGCTCCCTGGTGGGAGCGGGGGAGGTGGGGCACATGGTCATGACGCCGGGAGGCCTGCGGTGCAACTGCGGCAACCACGGCTGTCTGGAGGCATATGCCAGCGACCGGGCGGTGCTGGACCGCTGCGGCGAACTGCTGGCTCAGGGCCGGACTCCCCGCCTGCGGGAGCTGTGCGGGATGGCCGCGCCTGCCATGGAGCATGTTCTCGCGGCCCTGGAGCAGGGGGACGGAGACGTGGCGGAAGTCGTGGAGCAGGCGGTATATATCCTGGGAGTGGCGGTGGCCAACATCAACAACTTCGCCTGTCCCGACAAGATGCTTATCGAAGGCAAACTGTTCTGCCGTCAGGAGAACCGGGAACGTCTGCTGACGGTGGTGCGGCAGAATCTGTGCGGGGTCATCCGCTCCGGCACGGAGTTCATCTTCGTGGAGCCGACAGCATGCAGCGGCGCCATGGGCGCGGCAGCTATGGCGATCTGCAAGGATCTGGAAACCTATGTCGAGCTGTAAGGGAGGCGGCGTGCCTGGCCATCGTTGCCGCCGGCTAATTTGAATGACGGCGAGAAATTTTCTTAAGCATCCTTGACAAAGACAAAGCGTATCAGATGCGCAGCACCTTGGCAGGATGGAATAGGATGATAACAAAACAAATTGTCTTCGATAGAATTACCAGGGTGTAGATGCCGTGGGCTGAAAGCCCACGGCATCTACTGTTTCCAGAGGCTGGTACAGAACTGAGGCACGAACGCAATACGCGGATACTGCCTAAAGCCCCAGAACTCTCGGGCATCCTTTGACAGAGCGCAGGGAATATCTTAGGATCATCTGGCTGTTTCCCGCTCATATTCCAAGCAGGGAAATCATTTTTGCGTCTGTAGGGCGCGACGACCCCGGCGCGCTGTTGGGAAATTTGCCCCGTATCGGCGCGCCGGGTTATAGCGCCCTACAAATGCGGCGCTATTTTCTCAAAATTGATTTACCTATATTCCAAACGGTAGATCTTGTCATCGGCCTGTAGATATGATATATTAAAATGGGGTATTAATAACAGACAGGTAAGGACCTGCCCCCGAAACGGACGGGATGCACAAGCGGAACGCTTTCGGGGCAAACGGAAAAGGAGAAAATCGATTTATGAAAAAACCTTTAAGACTGATGGCAGCCTTATTGGCCTTCTGCATTGCCGCCGCCGCGTTTCCACCGGTGGGACTGGCAGCAGGTGGAACCGTACTCACGGTTCCAGTCGGTACGGATTTGATTTCATACATTGAAAGCAGCGCTGTTGTGGACGGTGCCACACTAGTATTGGAAGGTGACATTACGGCTGATGGTAAGAGTCCGGAGAACCCTTGGATCATCAAGAAAAACATAACCATTGATGGTAGCGGCCATAGGCTCTATGTTAATGGAACCGGCATTCTGCTGGGTGCAGATGTGACGCTCCAAAACGTAGATTTGCATCTTAAAAGCACCGATTCCCGCAATGCGATCATAGCAAACGGGTATGCACTGACATTGGATAATGTAACAGCCGGAACTGGCGCTCGCTCAATCAACGTATTCGGCGGCACTCTGCTGAAAGCTTCTTATGAGAAATTTGATGTTCCTGGCCCCGGCAACACTCCTACAATCACCATTACGGGGAAAACTAAATTGCAAAATGGAAATAGTTCAGACACTCTAGGCTCTGCCAATATCTTCGCAGGAAGCCTGAGCATGGGCGATTTCAGTGGAAACCTCGGAGAGGAAGGTGATGGCGCGGATAGCATGTTTTCCGGCAATGTTACTATTAACATTATGGACAGCGCCGAGACCGGCGCTCTGGGAACGATTTACGCTGGCGGCGGACAGCAGCGTAGACCTTCTGGCTGGAGTCAGGGAAAAGTGACTATTCCGGACCCGGAAAAATACAGGGTCGATGGAACCGTCACCATCAACGGAACAAAGGCGCTGCCCAATGTGGATGGCGCGGGAGCCAGTACAACAGATGTGGTATACAACGCAAGTCCAAATACCACGCCGGAAGTTGCCCTTGAAAACATTTCCAGTTTCAGGATGGAACAGGGCAAACTGGTCTTAGGTAGAGCTACCAGCTTTCAAAATGAAAATTCCCTCTCAGTCCTGTCCGGAGCGGAGTTGGACATTTCAAAGTATACTGGCGGGATAGGCGACTTCACCGGAGGCGGTTCCTTGGTGCTGGGCGAATCTCAGACTCTGGAGATCACGGGCCATGTAGCTGGAGAAACGACAGTTGGCATTGGACGCATCTTCAATGGGGCCTCCAATACCCCTATTCCAGGCCACATTTATATCAAAGCGCCGAACTCCAGCGAAAGCAGCTTTGAACTGCTGCCCCCTGCGAATAGCACCGATATGACGCTGATACGGGATGCCAGCGGCAACTGGACAGCGTCCGGCGGTTCCTCCAGCGGGGATGCGGCCCTGATTGCAGATTTTCAATTTATTACAAAAAACGTGTCAGTTGCTCCAGGTACGGAAGCAGAGTTTGACATGGAGGCAAAGCTTGCAAACGGTGATTTCAAATCTTTGGATGGTGTGCCGCTGAATGTCACGATTGACTGGAGCACAACACTGAACGCCAAGGAAGACCCCGAGGGGGACAATTATTATATTTACACGGATAATTTGGGATATTATTCCGCCTATGTTACAGACAATTGTTTCTGTATCACAACGGCTGAGAAGGGAACCCACACGATACAAGTGACGCTTCCTACGAATGCCACCGCTGGAGGGAAAACCCTTTCGGACACCGCTATCCTGACCGTCACAGACGACGGCACAACGCCGGACCCTGACCCAACCCCCGACCCAAACCCGGACCCCACCCCCACCTCCATCCCCGTCCCCACGGCGAACACCGGTCTGAAATGGACGGGAGCGGAGCAGACCGGTGTAAATGAGGGAACGGGCTATACCCTCACCGGACACACGGGGACCAACGTGGGCAATTACACAGCCACCGCCACACTGGAGCAGAATTATCGCTGGAATGATGGCACAGATACCTCCAAAACCATCGCCTGGAGCATCGCCAGGGGCGACGGCCCCGCCGCGCCCAACGATCTGGCCGGCGTTGCCCCCAGCGCGCCAGGACGCGGCGACGGTCAAATCACCGGCACGACCTCCGCGATGGAGTACGCCTCCAACCCGCACTTCTCCGGTGCGCAGAACTGCGGCGATGGCAGAACGATCAACCTTGCCGCCGGGATATACTATGTGCGCGTGAAGGAAACGCCCAACCATGAAGCGGGCGCTTATGCCTCCATCACCGTCCCAGCTCCCGGCGCGCCCACCGTGCAGTCCATCGCCGTCAACAGCACCGGCCACAAAACGGAATATCGCGTGGGCGATCCCCTGGACGTGACGGGCCTGACCATTGAGGCCGTGTATTCCAACGGTGACAGACGGACGGTCCCGGTCATGGCGGACATGGTCAGCGGCTTTGACTCCTCCGGCGCGGCGGAGCGCCAGACACTGACCATCCGCTATGAAAGCCAGACCGCGACGTATACCGTCAAGATCACCGGCGGCCAGCAGCCCGGCAGGCCGGTGCGTCAGGTAACGGTAGGCAATACCGGCAGCGGCGGAACCGCCGCCGGGGTCTACACGTATGAAGAAGGGACCATCGTTACCATCCGAGCGGGCAGCAAGGACGGTTTTACCTTTGAAGCCTGGGAGGCGTCGGGTGTCATCCTCGCTGACCGCAATGCCCCGGACGTGAGCTTCCAGATGCCCGGCAGCGATGTGACCCTGAACGCCGTCTGGACGTCCAACGGCGATACGCCGCCTGCCGGACATACCCATGTATGGGACACGGCCTGGAAAAACGATGCAGCCCACCACTGGCACGACTGCACCGCTTCCGGCTGTACCCTCGCAGACGACAGCCAAAAGAGCGGCTACGCCGCCCATACCGCCGGGAGCTGGGTGGTGGACCGGCCTGCCACTACTACCCAGAGCGGCACCCGCCACAGGTCCTGCACGGTCTGCGGCTATGAAATGGTCCGGGAGTCCATCCCTGCCACCGGCGGAGGCTCTTCCTCCGGCGGGAATTCGTCCTCCGGAGGCGGAGGTTCCTCTTCCGGAGGGTCTTCCAGCAATACCACTCCCTCAGTACAAAATCCTGATGGCTCCACCACCTCCACCAGCATCGATAAAGCCACCGGCACTGTGACGGAGACTACGAAGCGGCCTGACGGCTCCAAGACCGTGGTGGAGACCCAAACGGACGGCACCGTTACCACCACCGACACAGCGAAGGATGGTTCCACCGTCAAAACCGTTGCGCGGCCCAACGGCACGACTGAAACCACCATTAAGCAGGCCGATGGTCTTACCGCCACCGTTCAGGAGAGCCAGCACAGCGCCACAGCCGATATCCACATTCCTTCCCAGACAGCAGAGGAGAACCTGGGCGGTAGCGTAGTTCTCCCCATTCCGCCTCTGTCCGGGGAGAACGCCTCCGTTACCGTCCACACTGGAACCGCCCAGCCGATACTGGTGGAAATCCCTATTGATGGAAATGACGCCACTACCGTGGCCTGTCTCGTCAACGAGGACGGTTCGGAAACGATTCTCAAAACCGCGCTTCTCAGCGGCGGGCATATTACCGTCAGTATCCCCGACGGGGCCACGGTACATATTCGGGACAATGAGAAGAATTTTCAGGACGTCCAAGGCCACTGGGCCGAGAACGCCATCAGCTTTGTCGCCGCGCGGGAGCTGTTTTCCGGCGAGACATCCAGCGCCTTCGCCCCCGAAGACTCCATGTCCCGCGCCATGCTGATGACGGTGCTGGCCCGGCTGGACGGCGTGGACACCGCCGGCGAGACCGCCTATCAGCAGGGGATGTCCTGGGCGGTGGCTCAGGGCATCAGCGATGGTCAAAATCCGGATGGCCTGGTGACCCGGGAACAGTTTGTAGTCATGCTGCACCGCTACACAGGCACTCCAGCCGCTACGAACCGGGAGCTGCATTTCAGCGATTCGGAGAAGATCAACGCTTACGCCCGGGAGGCGGTCCTCTGGGCCACGGAAAACGGCATCCTCAACGGTTACGAGGACGGCAGCTTCGCCCCCAATGGCAGCGCTACCCGCGCCCAGGCCGCGGCGATGCTGGCCCGGTATGTGGAATTTTTGAATCAGCGGTAAGTTTTCCGGCCGGTATGGTTTTGCCTTGTTCTTAGTAGCTCGTATACCTCTTTCTTTGCATACCGCGCGGCCTATGACCGCAACAAAGGAGCTTGGGACGGTTCGCCGTCCCAAGCTCCTTTGCCGCAGCCTTACGCCTGCTCATTCACATACAGCCCTACCCTGCTCTCAATGCGCTGGATCGTCTCATCTATCCCCAGATCGCCAGCGAAATACGGTGCGGCAGCATCCATAACGATGTCATATACAGTCAAATCGGACAGTATGAATTTATCAATACTGTTGAAGAAATCATTGAATCGCTGTACTTGTTCCGCTGTCGGGGCGGGACACTCTACATTAAGATAGCCCGGGGCATAAATAGAGAGATACCGGTCTTCCTGCTGAAGGAAATTCATTGTATACTCATAATCAACACGATTGACCGGAATACCGCCGACATAAGGAATGTTTTTAGGATCTATCTGCGGCTTTCCGCTGGTTGGCAGAAGTATTTGACGGATAAACTCCCAAGCTGCTTCTTTATCCTTGCAGGTGGAAGACATAAGCATCTGGCGCGACTCTCCATCAGGTGTGGCGGGATAGAATGCGCTGCCTACACTGCCGTCCTCCACCGGATAACCTACGTAGGAGCAGGGACCACCGAACATATAATTCAGATATTCGATGTCCGTGAGGTTTGTAACGTTCCGATGCAGCATCTGACGGCCGCTCATCTGCCGGTCAACGACCTCCTTATCATCCCACTCGCCAGGACCTTCAGCGGGGAAATAGTCCCGCAGAAACTCCAAAGCAGCGCGGAAGGAGGGGCTGTCAAAGGAGCATGTCCCTGTATCCCAGTCGATGTAATTATCCAACGACATTTTCAGGATATCCGCCGCCCACGCACGGATGGTATAAAAAGGCAGGACCGAAGAGTCCTCCGGCATCCTGTCAAATGCCTCCTGCAAGTCCGCTAACGACCAGCTGGTCCGGTCCCCTACTACGCTTTCCGCTCCACACAAGGTGTGTATCCAGACGGAGCTGAACGCGATGTAAAGTCCTCCATCCACCTCGGCCGCTTTGAAAGGAGCTTCCATCAAAGCATCTCTCCCCAAGTCGGGATCATTCTCGATCCAGGGCCACAGGTCTTCCAGATATCCTTTTCTGGCTAATTGCCGGTAGGGCAGGAAACCGCCAGTCACGGATACCCCGTAGCCCAGCTCCATAATGTCAGGGGCTTTCCCGGAGGCGATCTCCGTCAGGAGACGCTGGCGTCCCTGAACAGCCACGTCCATATCGTAATCACTACCAACATAGTCTACCACCTCGATCTGGACATCCGAATGGGTACGGTTAAACTGATCGATCATCGCCCGATCCGGTCCATCCCATGACAGCTTGGCATAAGTCAGGACGGTTACCTCGCCGTTCTGACTGGGGGGCTCTGGTTGATTCTGTGACGATGATTGGTCTTGTATAGGCTGGTCTTGCATATCTGCAACAGGAACCTTGCCGCCGGTATCGCCGCAGGCGGTAAGGCAAAAGATCAACAAAAGAGCAATCGATAATGGGACCAACCGCTGTTTGGTTTTATACATCCCAGTACCTCTTTTCTTTCTCATCTGATTACTTCTTCCAATTCCTTTCTCTGCCAATAGTCCTTCCACTGCTCCCAGACAACCTTTCGCCGTCATCCCCGTTCCAGCACCTCCCCGTATTCCTCCAAAGCGGCCAGGGCCTTCGCGTTGGGGCGGTACAGGTAACGGCGTCCGCCCTCCTCCATCTCCCGGTCGAACCAGCCCAGCACGTTGCGGCCCAGGATGGTCCCGGCATTGGGGGGACCGCCCAGTTTCTTCACGTCCTCCGCCCGCAGGGGGCCGTTCTCCTGGAGGAGCCTCACCGTCAACAGGGCCTGCTCCTTATAGGCGGTGAGGATCTTTTTCCGGGACACGCCGCCGGTGTTGACGCTGCCCGTCCGGGCCTCGTGCTCCCGGATCACGGCAAGGCGGCGCTTCTTATCCCGGCGGGGGGCGGAGGCCTCCTTGGGATGGACCGCCACGTCGATCTGCGGGAAGCCCCGGCTGGTGAAGCCTACGAATATGAGCCCCAGCTCCAGCCTCCGGCACAGGGACTGCATATCGCGGACCTGGGGGGACATGTACCCTCTTTTCGGCAGGGGGACCGCCACGTAGACGCCGTCCGCCACCCGCTGGCGGTCCAGCGCCTGGTAGACCAGCTCCAGGGTGAAGCCCCGTTTCAGCTCCACCACGATCAGCTCCCCGTCCCGCATGGCGGCGATGTCGCAGTCCTTCACCTCGCCCTTGACCTCGTAGCCCAGGCCTGTCAGGTAGTCCCGGACGGGGCCGTACAGGTCGCTCTCCCGCAGCTTCTCCATGGCTCAGTAACCCTTCGTCCGGTCCACCAGGTTCTCCGGCAGCTCCCCCGCCCCATAGCGGGTCAGGTCCCGGCAGAACATCGCCACGTCCAGGTCGCAGGTCAGGCCCAGGGACATATTGCCGGAGATATGGGGGGTAATGATGGTATTGGGGCAGCTCCACAGGGGATGGTCCGCCGGAAGGGGCTCCGGGACCATGACGTCCAGACCCGCCCCGGCCAGGCGGCGGGCCTGCAGGGCGTCCACCAGGGCCTCCTGGTCGATGGCCGCGCCCCGGCCCACGTTGATCACATAGGCGGAGGGCGGCAGCAGGGCGATCCGCTCACGGGTCAGGATGCCCGCCGTCTCCGGCGTGGCGGGCAGGGCCATGATCAGAAGGTCCGCCGTTGGGAGAACAGCGTCCAGCTCGTTGACCGGCAGGACGCGGCCGAAGGCCGGTTCCCCGGACTTTCCGCTGCGGCATACGCCGGTGACGGAGGCCCCAAGGGCCTTCATCCGCCGGGCGGTATGGGAACCGATGTCCCCCGTTCCCAGCATGACCACATGGCTGCCGTTGATGGACCGGATGGGGGTATGGTAGGGCCACTCCCGCCGGGCCAGGGCAGGCAGATACTCCGGCATCCGCCGCAGGAGCATCAGGGCAAGCATGACGATATGCTCGGCGATGGTGGGGCCGTAGGCCCCGGAGGAGTTGGAGAGCAGGCATCCCGGGTGGGGCCAGACGGATTCGTCCAGGTAGCCCTCGATCCCGGCGAAGTCACTGCACAGCCATTTCAGATTTTTTGCGCCCTTCAGCAGGGCGGGGGCGATATGGCCGTAGATGATCTCGTATTCTTCCAGGTTTGCTTCCAAAGCGGCGGTGCCCCGGGCACTGTCGTAGTAGTCGGCGGCGAAGCCCGCCGCCGCAGCGGTTTCGTTTATCTTTTCGCGGTAGGCGTCGGTCATGAAGCCGGTATAGACTGCGATTTTTTTCATAGGAGTTTCCTCTTTTCTTTTATTCCCCCTGCCGGGGGCGGGACGCTGTACGCGAGGGTGCGTGCTTTAAAATTTGTTCCGCCGTCTTGAGGCCGTCGGCGGCGGCGGACATGATGCCTCCGGCGTAACCCGCGCCCTCCCCGCAGGGCCAGAGGCCCCCGATGGGGGATCGGGCGTTTTCATCGCGGAGGATGCGCAGCGGACAGGAGGAGCGGCTCTCCACCGCCGTCAGGACGGCGTCCGGGCCGGCGTAGCCTCTGACTTTTTTGTCCAGGATGGGCAGGGCCTCGGCCAGGGACTCACAGAGCCACTGTGGCAGGACCTCCCACAGATCGCACCACCGCACCCCGGGCCGGTAGGTGGGGCGGACCTTCCCCGGCCCCTGAGAGGGACGGCGGAGCAGGAAGTCCTCTACCCGCTGGGCGGGGGCAACGTGCCCTCCGCCTCCGGCGGCGTAGGCGCGGGCCTCCAATTCGCGCTGGAACGCGATCCCCGCCAGAGGGGTGCCGTCCGGGAAGTCCGCCGGAGTGACGCTGGCCAGGAGGCCGCCGTTGCAGTTCTCGCCGTCCCGGGCGTAGCGGCTCATGCCGTTGGTGACGGCGCGGGCCTCCTCGCTGGCGGCGGCCACCACCTCCCCGCCGGGGCAGACGCAGAAGCTGAACACGCCCCGCCCGTTCTCCAGATGACAGCTGAGCTTATAGCTGGAGGCGGGCAGGCGGGGATGGCCCGCCATGGACTTGTACTGGGCCAGGTCGATGTCCGCCTGGCGGTGCTCGATACGCACGCCCACCGCCAGGGGCTTGGGCTCCATGGGGACACCGGCAGCGTGGAGCATTTCAAAGGTATCCCGCGCCCCGTTGCCAATGGCAAGGACCACGTTCTCCGCCGGGAGGCGGTATGAACCCTCCGGACCGTTGACTTCCAATGCGGCCACGTGGCCGTCCGTCAGATCCAGCCCCGTCATGCAGTGGCCGAAGCGGATGTCACAGCCCAGCTCCGTCAGCTCACGCCGCAGGCTTACCAGGACCTTGCGCAGGTAGTCGGTGCCCACATGGGGCTTGGCGTCGCAGAGGATGCTCTCCGGCGCGCCGTGGGCGGTCAGGGTCTCCAGTATGAAGCGGTGGCGCATGTCTCTGGTGCCGGTGTTCAGCTTGCCGTCGGAAAACGCCCCCGCGCCGCCCTCTCCGAATTGGACGTTGGACTCCGGGTCCAGCGTCCCGGTCTTCCAGAACAGCTCCACGTCCTCCGCCCGCCGCTCCACATTCCAGCCCCGTTCCAGCAGGATGGGACGCGCGCCGCACCGGGCCAGGGCCAGGGCGCAGAACAGGCCTCCGGGTCCCGCGCCCACTACGACCGGGGGGATTTCCGGCGGATCGACGGGGTCCGGCAGATGATACGGCGTTTCGCTGACAGGCGAGACATTTTTATTTTTACAGCGTTTCAATACGTTTTTCTCGTTTTTGACCGCCGCCCGGAGTGTATAGACGAACCGCACGCCCTCCCGGGCGTCGATGGCCCTGCGGAGGACCCGGACCTCCAGCACCTCCGCCTCCGGAATCCGCAGAGTTGCCGCGGCCTTGCGCCGCAGGAGGCTCTCGTCCTCCTCCAGCTCCAGCTTCACCCGTTCAATCTGAAGCATGTCCCATCTCCTTTCCATATACGCCCCGGTACCCCAGCTCGAAGGAGATCCGTTCCGCCGCCTCCAGCAGCAGCCGGACCGCCCGCTCCAGCTCCGGGGAGTTGACCCGCCGGAACATCCCCACCACGCATACCGCATAGGCGGCCTGTCCGTTCACGTCGAACACCGGCGCGGACACGCTCCGCAGGCCGATACGGTACTCCCCGTTCTCGATGGCGTAGCCCCGAACCCGAATTTCCGGCAGCTCTGCATCCAATGAGGCGGCATCCGGGTGGCTGTGGGGCGTATAGGCGGCAAAATCGCAGCGGCGCAGCAGGCTCTTCCGCCGGGCCTCCGGCAGGTAAGCCAGAAGCAGCTTTCCCTGAGAGGTGCAGTGGAGGGGCAGGCGGGAGCCCTTCTCCGACACCACCCGCAGGTCGCTGTGGGCATCGGCGCAGTCCAGCACCAGCACCTCCTCCCGATCCAGCGCGGCGATGGACACCGTCTCCCCGGTCTCCTCCGCCACCCGGCGCATGGGACCCGCCGCCGCCTCCAGCACGTTCCACCCCCGGCTGACCACGCAGCCATACTCGAACAGCCGCACCCCCAGCCGGTACCGCCCGTCCTCCCCGGACTGCTCCACCACCGCGCTTGGCCGCATGGCCGACAGCAGGCCGTGGACGGTGGCCTTGGGGATGCCGGTGCGCCGGGACAGCTCTCCCAGAGTGAGAGGCCCCCGGGCCTGGGCCAGACAAGCCAGCAGGTCCATGGCCTTGCACACCGACCGGACCTGCCCCGGCTCCCGGCCCGTGGCCGGGCGCCCGGTCACCGGAAGGCCTCCAGCCGTCCGGACCGGCAGGCGATCAGCTGGGCGGCCACGCTCACCGCCACCTCCGCCGGAGTCTCCCCGCCGATGGGCAGGCCGATGGGGGCATGGACCCGTCCGATGTCCGCCTCCGTGAAGCCGTCCGCCAGCAGGCGCTCCCGCGTGACGGCGATCTTCTTCCTGCTGCCAATGCAGCCGATGTATTTTGCCGGGGTCCGCAGCATCTGGGACAGCACCTCGTAGTCCCCCTGATGCCCCGGCGTCATAATGACGATATAATCGTCTTCGGTGATGGTCCCCACCCGCTCCAGCGCCTCTGGGAAGGGCCCGCAGATCCGCGCGGAGGCCTCCGGGAAAAACTCTCTGGAAACAAGCTGCTTCCTCTGGTCATAGACCGACACCCGGAAATCCGTTATGGCGAGGATATGGGCCAGCGCCTGCGCCACATGCCCACCGCCGAAGAGATACACGGTCCCCGCCTGGACCAGCGGCTCGGCAAAGAGTGCCGTTTCATCCTCCGCCAGCATCCCCCGGCTGCCCAGCAGGGGCTCCAGCCGTTCCATGGGAATTTCCAGCCCCCGCAGGTCCCGGGACCGGCCGCAGGTCCCCATACGCCAGCCCCTCCCGTCCATGGCGGTGACCAGCCAGGAGGGGCCGGGGGCGTCCAGCAGGGCCAGCGCGTCCTCCAGCGCCGTCCGCGCCGCCCGGTCCGCCGGGTCGAAATACTGGAAGTATACCCGTATGTCCCCGCCGCAGATCATGCCCACGTCGGCCGCGTCTCCCGGAGTCAGCCGGTAGCTCTCGAATCGGGACTCTTTCTTTTCCAGCAGTTCCACCGCCATCCGGGCGGCACGGTACTCCACCGCGCCGCCGCCGATGGTCCCTATGGTATCGCCGTCATCCAGCACCAGCATCTTCGCCCCCGCCCCCCGGGGCGTGGAGCCCTGGCTGGCTACAATGCCGCAGAGGACGGCGGAGTGTCCGGAGTCCAGCTCCTGAAGCAGGGCGGTAAACAGTCTTTTCATGGCAGCCTCCTTTTATTGCCTCTCCTGAACGGTCACGTCAACAACGTCTCCGGGGCCCTTTCCGATCTTCGCCTGGATGTCCTTCCGGATACCGATGATATAGCAGACGGAGCCGTCGGCGTTCTTGACTCCCATGTTCACCAGACTGCCCTCGTAGGGCTCCCCGTCGAAGGTGGCCCGGACCTTCACCCGTCCCTTCCCAAACTCCTTCCGAACGTCGCAGGGAAACCGGACAAAGGCGCCGTGCTTGTCCGGCGCCGGCTCGATCGCAGCGGTAAATTGGTATATTTCAGCGTTCATGTCCGTACCTCTCCAAAAATTCCTCGATATCCCCGACTCGCTCCTCCAGGACCGCCCGGTATACGTCCATAGAGCGGAATTTGTCAAAGGCGTACAGGCCCCGATCCAGAAGTCCCCGTTTGATGGCAAGGATCTGCTCCCTCTGCCGGGCGGAGGCCGCCCCGGCGATCCGGCTGCAATAGCGTTCCGCCTCCGCGATGGTTTCCCGGTCAAAAAACCACAGATCCACGTTCCACAGCTGGCCGTCCACCATCGCCTCGAAGCCGTGGAACCAGACGGTCTTCCCTTCCGGGCCGCGCTCCTCCTTGGCCTCGTACCAGGAGGGCCGGAAGGTCTCCAATATCCGCCCTGTCAGCCGGTACAGCTTCCGCATGTCCATCCCGTCGTTTTCGATGTCGATGTCCAGATCGTTCCACGCCATCATGTCCATCTGATAGCTGCCGACCGCGTGGGGCGTGCCGCACTCCCGCAGCATGTCCAGCAGGCCGCAGTCGTATAATATTCTGTCCGCGTTCCGGCGGATGGTACGGCTGTCCATCAAGCTGCCCTCCTGAAAAATCGCATAAAAATATTGACAATTATTGCGGTCAATGATAAAATAATTTTCCTTTTTGCCCCGGAGTTCCCCCGACTCCGCCCCCAGAAAGAGGGCAGTCCCGTCACGCGCGGGGAAGGTTCGTGACCTCCCGCGCGGCTTGCGGGCCGGACTGTCTCCCGGCGGCTTTTAAGGCTATGATGGCGCGCCTGATCGTCATCCGCTGGTCTGAACGCGCCGGGACCCATCTTTCACAAAAGGAGCAAAAATCTATGATCGAAATGAAAGGGATCTCGAAAACCTACCGGGTCCGGCGGCGGGAGGCCGGACTGGGAAACGCGCTGAAAAGCCTCGTCTCCCGCGACTATACCGATATCCCCGCCCTGCGGGACATGTCCTTCACCGTCCCCGATGGCCAGATATTGGGCTACATCGGCCCCAACGGCGCGGGGAAAAGCACCACCATCAAGATCCTCAGCGGCATCCTCCGGCCCGACCGCGGGGAATGCACTGTGGACGGGCTGGTGCCCTGGGAGGACCGGAAGCGGCACGTGGCCCGGCTGGGCGTGGTGTTCGGACAGCGGAGCCAGCTGTGGTGGGACGTGCCCGTTATGGAGTCCTTCGACCTTCTGCGGGACATCTACCGGGTCCCGGCGGCGGAGTTCCGGGAGAATCTGGACCGGCTGACGGCACTGCTGGACCTGGGGGACCTTTTGAAGACCCCCGCCCGGATGCTGTCCCTGGGCCAGCGGATGCGGTGCGAGATCGCCGCCGCCCTGCTCCACGGGCCAAAGATCCTGTTCCTGGACGAGCCTACCATCGGCCTGGACGCGGTGTCGAAGCTGAAGGTCCGGGAGTTCATCCTGGAGCAGAACCGGCTGTGCGGTACCACGGTCCTCCTGACCACCCACGACATGCAGGACATCGACGCCCTGTGCTCCCGGGTGCTGCTCATCGGCAAGGGGCAGCTTCTTCTGGACGGTGACACCGCCCAGATCCGGGCCATGGCTGGGGAGAACCTGTCCACCGAGGAGTCGGTGGCAGACCTGTACCGCCGGTTCGGTATCTGAGGGGGACGGAGCCATGAGAAAATACTGGTCCTTCTTTAAAATGCGCCTGATGGCGGGGCTCCAGTACCGGGCCGCCGCCCTGGCGGGCATGAGTACCCAATTCGTGTGGGGGGCTATGGAAATTCTGCTCTACCGGGCCTTCTGGCTGGAGCATCCGGAGCGGTTCCCCATGGGCATGGAGGCCCTCAGCTCCTACATCTGGCTCCAGCAGGCGTTCCTGAGCCTCTTCGCCCTATGGAACTGGGAATTTGATATTCTGGAATCGGTGAAGACCGGCGCGGTATCCTACGAGCTGCTGCGGCCTATGGACATCTACAGCATGTGGATGTCCCGCTCCGTCGCCAACCGGCTGGCCCGGGCGGCTCTGCGGATGGTCCCGGTGATCCTGCTGTCCTCCCTGCTTCCGGCCCCCTGGGGATTGCGGCTGCGCATCTCCCCGGCGGCCTTCGGCGTATTTCTGCTGTCCATGGTCCTCATGGTACTGGTGGTGTGCGCCTACAGCCTGTTCGTCTACGCCCTGACCTTCTACCTGACGGACCCCAACGGGATCATGGTGCTGTCGGTGGCGGCGGCGGACCTGCTGGGCGGGGCCATCGTGCCCCTGCCCTTCCTGCCGGAGGGCTTCCGGAAGTTCGCGGAGCTGACCCCCTTCGCCTCCATGCAGAACGTGCCTCTGCGTATCTTCAGCGGGGACATCCCCCTCCCGGAGGCCGCAGCGGTAATGGACCTGCAGGTGTTCTGGATCGTGGCCCTGCTCTCAGCCGGATACCTGCTCACAAAAAGCGGGCTGCGCCGCGCGGTGATACTGGGAGGCTGAAAAATGAGACTGTATTTCAAATTTTTCTCCATCCACTTCCGCTCCGCCATGACCTACCGGTCCAGCTTCTTCCTCAGCTGCCTGGGACATCTGCTGATCACCACCAACGTGTTTCTCAGCGTAGTGTTCCTGCTGGACCGTTTCGGTTCTGTTGGCGGCTACACTCTGCCCCAGCTGAGCTTGTGCTATGCGGTGATCCTGGCGGGCACGTCTCTGGCGGAGTGCTTTGCCAGAGGGATCGATGCCTTCGGGCGCATTCTTTCCGAGGCCCGGTTTGACCGCATCATGCTCCGGCCCCGCCCCCTGCTTTTCCAGGTGCTTTGCCAGGATATGAAACCCACCATGTTTGCCCGGGTGCTCCAGGCGGCGGTGATGCTGGTCTGGGCCATCGGCTCCGGCGCGGTAGTCTGGACGCCGGTCAAAGCCATCGTTCTGGCGCTGATGATCCTCTGCGGCGCCGGCGTTTTCTTTGGGGTGTATCTGGTCAATGCCTGCGTCACCTTTTTCACCCTGGAACATATTGAGGCGCTGAACATCTTCATGGACGGCCCCCGGGAGTATGGCAAGTATCCCTTCGGCATCTACGGCAAACCGGTGCTGATAATTTTGACCTTCCTGGTGCCTCTGGCCCTGGTCCAACACTGGCCGCTGCAATATCTCTTTGACCGGGGCCCGGCGTGGTATGGGCTGCTGCCCATCGTGTCGCTGGTATTTCTGATTCCCTGCGGGCTGCTGTGGCGGCTGGGGGTACGGCACTACCGGTCCACCGGGTCGTGATAGCTTTTATTCTATCATGAATCGGTCCGGGATACAAGATAAGATATTTGGAGGTACTGTCATGGGAGAAATATCACTTGGCATCATGACCAAGGAACTTTGCCACGAACTGTTCCGGAACTGGGAAAACGATCCCGACATCTACGCGGATATGTCCCTGTTCAAAGTATATCAATACGATGAAGATGCCGTAAACAGATACTTTGATACAAAGCAGGACTCGTCCCGCGTCCTCCTGGCCATCATGAAGGACGGCGCGCCGGTCGGAGAAATCCAGCTGAAGCAGATAGACTTTGAACGCAAAGAGTGTACGCTGAGCATCCATATGCAAAACGACACATTCAAAGGCCGCGGCTATGGGACCTGCGCGGAACGATTAGCCGTGCAATATGCTTTTGAAACTTTGGGCATAGAGGCAGTAAACGCCGACGTGATTGCCAAGAATACGCGAAGCCAGCATGTTCTGGAAAAGGTCGGGTTTCGATTCCTAAAAGAAGAAAACGGTTTCAGGTATTATCGCTGCGAGCGGTAAACAGGCGGCGTTGCCTTCCGTTTTTCAGCTTCATATCCTGCACATCTTCCCACAAAATGTCGGGAAACGCTGCCGATCATCTGCTATCCTGTATGCAGGCAGACCGAATAAGGAGAGACAATATGGATTGGGTAATGGGGATGCAGCGGGCTATCGATTACGTGGAGGCGCACATCACGGAAGACCTGGACTATGACGAGATCGCCAGGCAGAGCTATTCCACCGCCTACCATTTTCAGCGGATGTTCGGGCTCCTCTGCGGGTATACGCTGGGAGAATACATCCGGAACCGCCGGCTGACGCTGGCGGGCGGTGAGCTGGCTTCCGGCGATGTGAAGGTCATCGACACAGCCCTGAAATACGGCTACGACAGTCCCGACAGCTTTGCCAGAGCATTTACCCGTTTCCATGGCATCACGCCCTCCCAGGCGCGCAGGGAGGGTGCGAAGCTGAACTCCTTCTCACGGCTGTCCCTGAAATTATCATTAGAAGGAGGCTCTATCATGGAGTACAGGATCGAGGAAAAGCAGGAACTGCGTCTTACGGGATATAAACGGCGGTTCACCGGCGTACCCCACGTCACAAAAGAGTACGACGACCAGATGGAGGATTTTGCCGTTCATACACGTGTGAACCAATTCCTTCTGCAAGGCATGTCCGCGGATGATTCCGGAGCGATCAACTACTGTGTGATCACCAACGTATCAGATGACGGTTATGACTTTTATATTGCAGATCAGCTGCTGGACTGGTACCACGAGCACATGGCGGAGGACATTGCGCTGGGCGCGGAAGCCGCCCGGTTTGAGGATATCGTGATTCCCGCCGGGACCTACGCCGTCTTTGAGACCGAGCGGTGCGAGTACCCTACCATGAAGAATCTGGAGCTTCGCCAGCGCATTGCCGCGGAGTGGCTTCCGTCGTCGGATTATATTCTGGCAGACCGTCCGGAGCTTGTGGTCATTTACTGGTATCGCGGTGAGCAGCGGAATAAGCGGTATATTGAACTCTGGGTGCCTGTGGAAAAGAAATAACGGAACCGCCCGGGAGCCTCACAGCTCCCGGGCGGCTTGCTTCTTATTCAGACATTCAGCTCCACAGGCTGCACAACAGGTCCGTATACCCCGACGGATCGTCGATGGGCAGTCCGGCAATGAGCTTGGCCTGGTTCATCAGTACCTGGGCGTACTTCTTTGCCTTCTCCGGATCGCTGGCCCGCGCGGCCTCCAGGGCGGCGAAGGCGGGATGGTCCACGTTGACCTCCAGAATCCGCTTGGCCTTCATGCCCATCTCCGGCTGGACGGCGTTGAAGTACCGCTCCATCTCGAAGCTCATGCCCTCGCCGGAGGTCATGCACACCGGATGGGTCTTCAGCTTCCGGGAGATGCGGACCTCGTCCACGCCCTCCCCCAGGGCCTCCTTCATGAAGTCCAGGGCTTCCTTGTAGTCGTCCGCCTTCTTCTCCTCCGGCATATCGTCCAGATCCAGATCGCCGTCCACGGCGGAGCGGAAGGACTTCTCCTTATACTCCCGGAGGATCTCCACCAGCATCTGATCCGCCTGATCGGTGAGGTACAAAATCTCCATGTTCCGCTCCCGCAGGAGCTCGGTCTGGGGCAGATTGTCCATGACGGCGGCGTTCTCACCGGTGGCGTAGTAGATGTGCTTCTGACTTTCCGGCATCCGGTCCACGTACTCGGCCAGGGTCACCAGCTTCTTCTCCGTGGAGGAGTAGAACAGCAGCAGGTCCTGGAGCAGTTCCTTCTTGGCCCCGTAGTTGTTGATGCACCCGACCTTCAGCTGGCGGCCGAAGTTCTTGAAGAACTTCTCGTAGCCCTCCCGGTCGTCTTTCAGCATCCGCTCCAGCTCGCCCTTGACCTTCTTCTCGATGTTGTTGGCGATGAGCCGCAGCTGGCGGTCGTGCTGGAGCAGCTCCCGGGAGATGTTCAGGCTCAGGTCCGGGGAATCCACCACGCCCTTGACGAAGCCGAAGTGGTCCCCGATCAGGTCCTGGCACTTATCCATGATCATGACCCCGGCGGAGTAGAGCTGGAGGCCCCTCTCGTAGTCGGCGCTGTAGTAGTCGTAGGGAGGCCGGGAGGGAATGTACAGCAGGGCCTTGTAGGACACCTGGCCCTCGGCGGCCACGGTGACCACCGACTGGGGGGCGGTGTAGTCGTTGAACTTCTCCTGATAGAACTTGTCGTACTCCTCCCGGGTCACGTCGCTCTTCTTCCGCTGCCACAGGGGGACCATGCTGTTGAGGGTCTCCTCCTCCTTGTAGCTCTCGTACTCGGGCTTATCCTCGGGGGAGTCCTCCTTCTTCCGGGACTTGGTGACCTCCATGCGGATGGGCCAGCGGATGTAGTCGGAGTACTTCTTCACCAGCTCCCGGAGGGTGTACTCCTGCAGGAACTCGGAGTACTTCTCCTCCTCGCCGTCCTCCTTGATGTGCATGATGATGTCGGTGCCCACCTCCGCCTTTTCGCAGGGGGTGATGGTGTAGCCGTCGGCGCCCGCGCTCTCCCAGCGGTAGGCCTGCTCCTCGCCGTACTTCCTGGTCACCACGGAGATGTGGTCCGCCGCCATGAAGGCGGAGTAGAAGCCCACGCCGAACTGGCCGATGATGTCCACATCTTCGTTGTCCTTGCCCACCTCCTGCCGGAACTGGTAGGTGCCGCTGGAGGCGATGACGCCCAGGTTGTTCTCCAGCTCCTCCTCGCTCATGCCGATGCCGTTGTCGCTGACGGTCAGGGTCCGTCCCTCCGGGTCGGCCTGGATGGTGATGCGGAAGTCCTCCCGCTTGAGGCCCACGTTCTCGTCCGTCAGGGACCGGTAGCACAGCTTGTCGATGGCGTCGCTGGCGTTGGAGATGATCTCCCGCAGGAAGATCTCCCGGTGGGTGTAGATGGAGTTGATCATCAGGTCCAGCAGGCGCTTGGATTCCGCCTTGAACTTCTTCTTGGCCATAGTCTGTTTTCCTCCCGTAAAAGCGGGTCCGGAGACCCTTGTTTTTTTCATGCCTACTATGAAGGGTAATTGTGAACAGAGTATGACTAATTTGTAAATATTAGCACTCAGCGAGAAAGAGTGCTAATCACCCGTTCTTCCCACCTGGCCCTTTTTCGTCACCGTGTAAAAATTACAGAGCCACAGAAAATTTATCAAGGGGAATTTTGCCATATGTAACACTCCCCTTTAACTGAAACTAATGCATATCATAGTTAATTCTCACCATATGAATATGATCTTCCCAAGTTCCATTGATATTAAGATAATATTTGGAAATTCCTTCATTTATAAAAAGGTTTTTCTCAAGGACTCTTAAAGAGGCTGTGTTTTTTGGCATTACATTTGCCTCTATGCGGTGTAAATGCAGCACATCAAAAGCATACCTTACCAGCATATCTACCGCCATTGACATATAGCCTTTGTTGATGAATCTTTCATCTAATTTGTATCCCAGAAAAGCGGAACAAAACGCACCCCATACTACATTATTCAATCCGATTATTCCTATGATTTTATGAGATTGGTCTGTTGGTTTGATATAAAAACGAAATGCGCTTTTTTGTTGGAAGTCATCCATTTCCTTTTTTAAAACTTCCTGCTGATATTCCAGTGAAAAGAATTGTTCATCTCTTCTTGGCTCATAGTCCGCCAAAAATTTTCTATTACGCTTATAATAATTGGCCACTTGCTCTGCAAGAGATGTATCCGCAGGAACAAGTTCGATGTATTTGTTCTGCATAAATATCCCCCTCCTATATCTAAATTTGTTTCAGCTAAAGTATATCACAATATAAATGACAGTCAACCTTTATTACCGCTGATAGCAGTCAGCCAATGTAATCTACCCTTTTATACATGCGAATCAAGGGTTGACGAGAATTCGCGGCAAATACGCGCTAAAGCCGCGCGTTTTTGGGATTGTACTGCGGAGAAGATTTTTTTGAGCGCGGCTTTTGAGGAATTTCGCGTCCTGCGGGACGCGAGCAGGGGCGTTGCCCCCGTGGGCCTCCATTTGGGCGGCTTAGGGCTATGGCGGCCATAGGCCGCATAACGCCTGCACCCTGCGGCCTTTGAAAAGGCCGGCGAAACGTTTACTTTGCGTCACAGCTCCCGCATCAGGTGGAAGCTCTGCATCAGCTGCACGGACCCGTAGCCCCACTGGTCGTTGGGATAGACCATGTCCGGACGGCGCAGGCATCCCCGGATGAGGTAGGCACGGATCTGGTAGGTCCCCATAGCCGGGTCGTTCCCCTCCCGGATGCCCCACTGGAGCAGCAGGGCGCACACCCCCGCCAGCACCGCCGCCGCCGCGCTGGTGCCGCTCATGCTGCCGGGGCCGTAGGGGTAGATGCCCCCCACCCCCACGCCGGGGGCGGTCAGGTCCGGCAGGATCCGTCCGTCCCAGGCGGGGCCCCGGGAGCTTTTGGCGTACAGGCTCTTGCTGGCGCTGTCGTAGGCCCCGCAGCAGATGACCCCCACGGCGGAACCGGGGCTGGTGACGGTGTAGTCCGGCGTGGCCGCCAGAAATTCCACCGAGGGAGCCACGAACCCCGTCATAGGCAGCCACACCTGATAGCTGCCGTTGAGGAGGATGTCCCCGTGGAGCTGGATGTTCCACACGCCGGGGGTGGCCCCCAGAATGCGGATCACCGTCAGCTGCCCGCCGCTGCCCTCCACGGGGAAGTGGTATTCCACCTGGACCCGGGCGGCCTCCAATACCAGCTTCACGTCGGCGGCGGGCCCGGTCCCGGGCTTGGCGGGCACCCGGCCCACCAGCTCCCCGGAGGGGGAGCGCACCGACACAGACAGCCGGTCCGCCACCGTGTTCCACACGGCCATATACACGTCCCCCGCGTTCTCCCCCACCTTCAGGTCCACCTGTCCCGGGGGCTCCCCCGGACGGAGGACGCCTCCGGTGTGATGGCGGGCCTCCGCCTCGTTGCCCGCCGCCGCGCACAGGCATACCCCTTTCTGGATGGACACGCCGCTCAGGTACTCCTCGAAGACGCTGTAGCCGTCGTGGCTCCCGGCGTTGGTGCCCAGGCCGATGCAGATGGCCACCGGCCGGTCCAGCTCCCGGGCCTTCCGGAGGATGTACTCCACCCCCACCATCACCGCGCTGGATTCGTAGGCGTTCTCCTGGCCCGCCGGGATGCAGTACCGCTCCCGGTATAGGGAGCGGGCCTTTTTCAGCTTCACGGCGATGATCTCCGCGTCCGGGGCCGCGCCGGAAAACTCCTCGCTCTGGCCCCCGGCGGCCACGGAGGCCAGGAAGGTGCCGTGGCCGTCCTCGTCCCGCTGGGGGACCAGGGCATAGGGGTCCTCGGAGGCCAGGGCGGCGTCGATGTCCGCCTTGGTATATTCATGGCCCAGGACGAATCCGGCGGGCGGGTCTCCTCCGGCGGTCTGGTCGTAGATGTACTGGATTTTGCTGGTGCCGTCGGCATAGCGGAACACGTCCTGGGTATAGTCGATGCCCGTGTCCACAAACCCCAGCAGCACCCCCCGGCCCTTCAGGTTCAGGTAGGGCTGGCTCTGGACCTGAGACACCCCCGCCGCGTCAAGCGCCGGGCGGTCCAGCAGGCCCAGGACCACGGAGACGGAGCTGATAAAGGCGGTCCCCAGGGCCTCCTCCAGAAGGTGGAATTTCTCCGCCTTCATGTACCCCAGCACATACCGCCCGGAGAGCATCTGTCCCACCACTACATCGTTGGAATTTCTCGCGTACTCAAAAAAGGCATCAGACGCCCGGGTGACGAAATCGATGGTATCCGGCGCGTGGATAAACTCCAGCGCCTCCGGCGACAGCCGCATGGCTCAAAGCCCCCTTTCCATATGGTTGACCAGCTCGTTCATGGTCCCGCAGAGATTCAGCCGCCCATACCCCCACTGGGGGTTGGGATAGTTCAGAAACGGGCTCCGCAGGGCCCCCTTGCAGAGGAAGGCCTTCACCCGCTGCCCGTAGAGGAACAGGTCGTTGCCCTGAACGATGCCCCACTCCATCATCAGCGCCGCCGAGCCCGAGACGAAGGGGGCGGCCATGCTGGTGCCGGTGAATACATCGTAGCCGCCCCCGGCCTTGGCGGAGCGGACCGCCTCCGCCGGCGCCATGATGTCCAGCATCACCCGGCCCCAGCAGTCCTGCCCGCCCCGTCCGGAGAAGGGGCTGGCCGTCTCCGTCTCCGTCCGGTAGCCACCCACCGAAATGGGGTACAGCGCCGTGGCGGGGAGGGTGATGGTGAGGTCCGGCTCCGGCTGGAGGAAGGCGGTGCGGTCCGTGACCTCCTCCACCGTGGGCAGCCACATGTCGAACCGCCCGTCCGCCACCCGCTTCCCGGTACACCGCAGCTTCCACAGTCCGTCCAGCTCCCCGGCGGGAGCCTCCATCAGGAAGATGGCCTCCTGGGAGGCGCTGTAGTGGGTGGGCACGCCGTAATACACCGATACCCGGATGGACCCGAACCGGAAGGTCCGGGTCCCCTCCGTCAGCAGGCCGGTGGTCTGCCCGTTGGGCAGGATCAGCTCCAGCACCGCCTCGTCGGCGAAGTTCTTCCACAGGGAGAGGTATATCTGCTCCCGCAGGGTGGAGACGGTAAACTCCGCCTCCACGGTGCCTCCCTCGATAAGCTTCCCCCGGAAGTGATGGGCCCCGCTGCCCTCGTTTCCGGCGGCGCAGACGATGACGCTCCGCCCCCGCTGGGCGGACTGGTCGATGTAGGCCTCGAAAAGGGACTGGCCCTGATGGGAGCCGAAGTTGGTGCCATAGCTGAGATTGACGACGCAGGGCATCCCCCGCTCCTCCGCCTGATCCAGCAGATACTTCACCGCCCGCATGATGTCCGTGGTCCGGGCGCTGGCCAGCTTCACCGCCGCGATGGAGGCCCCCGGGGCCGCGCCGCTGCGGCCGGCGGCGATGGCGGCCACGGCGGTGCCATGGCCGGACTGCCCGGCGGGAGAGACCAGTCCGGCGGCGATCTCCTCTCCGGAGTATGCCGCCCCGTGAAGGAAGCCCGGCGGCGGGGTGCCCTCCGCCGTCATGTCCCACAGAGCCACGACCCGGGTATTTCCGTCCTCCCCCAGAAATTCCGGATGGTTCAGGTCCAGCCCCGAGTCCACGAAGCCGATGAGGACCCCCTCCCCCGTAAGGCCCAGCCCATTCTTCCGCTGGACCGGCGGGATGCAGGCCGCCTCCAGGCTCCGGTCCGCCATCAGGCAGCTCAAATTGCGGGCCGGCTCGTAGCTGGACACCTGCTGGTAGTCCAGCAGCCGCACGGCGGAGCGGGCCTCCATCTCCATAATGGCGAATTGGGCGTCCAGCAGCTCCGTGGGATAGCCCAGGGAGAGGATGTCTCCCGTGTATTTGATGATGTACTCCATACAGCCCTCCAACTGGTGTGCCTGCGCGGCACCGCTCAGCATATAGTATACGGAGAGGAGGAGTGCTATTATGAATCCAGCTTACCTGGACACAGGAAATCTGCAAATTTTCGTGACGGCGGGGGACACGCCGGAGCCCGTCCCCGGCGCGCTGGTGCGCGTCAGCGACCCGGAGAACGGCCAGATCCTGGAGGAGGCCGCCACCGACGCCTCCGGCCAGACCCCCTTTATTGAGCTGCCCGCGCCGCCCATGGAGCTGTCGGTGGCCGAGGGAGAGGCGGGACAGCAGCGTCCCTACGCCGTCTACAACGTCACCATCACCGCTGGAGGACGGGAGACCCTGCACATCGGCGGCGTGGAGGTGCTGCCCACCGGGCGGTCCATCCAGCGTGCGGCCCTGTCCCCGGCCCGGGCCGGGAGCTTTAACGTGCGCAACCTGCTGCTGGCCCCCCATGCCCTGTGGGGACCGCCCTCCACCCGTCAGCCGGAGGAGGAGGTCAAGCCCCTGCCGGAGCAGTCGGGCCTGGTGGTGCTGCCGGAGCCGGTGATCCCGGAGTATATCGTGGTACATAGCGGACGGCCCGACGATCCCTCCGCCCCCAACTACTGGGTCCGGTTCAAAGACTATATCAAAAACGTGGCCTGCAGCGAGATCTACTCCACCTGGAAGACGGAGGCCATCAAGGCCAACGTCCTGGCCATCATTTCCTTCACCCTCAACCGGGTGTATACCGAGTGGTACCGGGGGAAGGGGTACGACTTCACCATCACCAGCTCCACCGCCTTCGACCAGTCCTTCTCCTATGGACGGACCATCTTCGAGGAGATCGGCGTGGTGGTGGACGATCTCTTCACCACCTACGTCACGAAAGAGGGCATCTCCCAGCCCCTGTTCACCCAGTACTGCGACGGGCGGCGGGTCCAGTGCGGCGGCCTGAGCCAATGGGGCTCCCAGGCCCTGGGGGAGCAGGGCTGGGACGCGGTGAGCATCCTGCGCAAGTACTACGGCTCGGACATCTACCTGAAAAGCGCGGAGAAGGTGGAGGGCGTGCCCCTGTCCTATGGCGGGCAGGTCCTCTCTGTGGGCAGCGAGGGGGAAGACGTGCGGACCATCCAGACCCAGCTCAACCGCATCTCCGACAACTACCCCGCCATCCCCAAAATTCCGGCGGACGGGGTCTACGGCCCCGCCACCCAGACGGCGGTGACGGCGTTTCAGAAGGTCTTCCATCTGCCCCAGACCGGCAGCGTGGACTTTGCGACCTGGTACGAGATATCCAATGTATTCGTGGCGGTGGCGGGCCTGGCGTAGGCTCAGACCGGCAAAATGGGATCGCCGCAGGCTTTTGGCCTGCGGCAATCCCATTTATAGTCATATTTTGTAGGCGGTAATATACCATGTCTCAGGGCTCCCAGCCCTTACACACGTCTATCCAGCCGGAATAGCCGGAGAATTTTTCCAGCTCCGGGATGGACAGCTCAATGGCGCTGTTGCTGCTGCCGCAGGCGGGGAAGACCGTCTCAAACCGTTTCAGGGAGGCGTCCAGATAGACCTCCACCCCCTCGTTGACGGCAAAGGGGCACACGCCCCCTACCGCGTGGCCTACCAGCGTCTCCGCCTCTTCCGGCGAGAGCATCTTCGCCTTGGTGCCAAACTGGGCCTTGTACTTGGGATTGTCGATCCGGGCGTCCCCGGCGGCTACCACCAGCACAGCCTTTCCCTCCACCAGGAAGGACAGGGATTTCGCGATCCGGCAGGGCTGACAGCCCAGCGCCTGGGCCGCCAGCTCCACGGTGGCGCTGGAGACCGTAAATTCCCGGACCCGGTCCCCGATGCCCTGCTGTTCAAAATACGCTCTTACTTTTTCGATCGCCATAACGACCTCCTATTTCCGCCGCCAGAGCAGCGTGTTGTCCTCGAACAGAGCGTCCAGCCTTCCGCCGTCCTTCAGCCACGACAGATAGGAGCGGACGGTGCTGCCCACCAGGACATACTGCTCAAAATTCATGGTCAGCCCATAGTGGGCAAACAGTTTCTGCAAGAGAGCCTCGAAGCACAGGGGCTCCCCGCACAGATCGACGATCCGATCCCCGATCTCCAGCACCTTGTCAATGTTGTACCGGGCCAGCGCGGACACGTCCTCCGACGCCTCCGCGTGGGCGGGAACGAAGCACTTCGCCTCCATGGCCTTCACCCGTTCCAGCGTATCCAGATAGGCGGCCACATCGTAGACAAAGCTGATCTGGTACTTGTCCAGCGTCTCCCGGCTGGACAGGCAGTCCGCCAGATAGACCACGCCGTCCTCCGTCCGGAAGCCCACCATGTCGAAGAAATGTCCCGGCAGGGGGATGCTCTCCAGCCCCTCCGGCAGGCACTCCGCCGTCAGCTCCACAGCATCGCTCTCCTGGGCCATAAGAAACTTGTGCCGCAGGTCCCTGCACGGATATCCTCCGTACAGGAAGGAGGGCTCCAGGACGGGATGGCGGGTAAAGGCGCGCTCGATCCCCGGGGCGTAGATACGGCATCCCGTCTGTCCCTGCAAATATCTGTTGCCGCCAATATGGTCGGCGTTGGAGTGGGTGTTGTAGATGGCGGCCAGCTTCCAGCCGTTGGCGTCCAGATGCTGGCGGACCTTGCGGCCCGCGTCCTTATCGCTGCCGCTGTCGATGAGACAGACCTCCGAGCCCTCCAGCCGCACCAGTCCGATCTTCGCCGGGCTCTGGATATAGCAGCATTTATCTGAGATCTGGATCAGTTCATACATCGCAGAATGTCCTCCTTACGACTGGAGCGTGGGCGTCCAGTGGTGCTTGCCGAAAATGTCCGTGAACCGGTAGGACGCCCGGGTAACGCCGTCCAAAGGCACATCACCGACAGTCAGCTCCGCCTCCGTGACGATCAGCGGGTCTCCCAGCAGGTAGCTGTCCTGATAGTCCCCGTCATAGCTGTAGTAATCGCACAGGAACTCCAGCGTATCGCCGGGCTGGAGCTCGCTCTGGCTCTTCGCCACCGTGTCCGTCTCCCCGTTCAGGTACACGGTCTGCACCCCGGCCACATATCCCTGGGGGCGCTCCGTGTCGAAGGTCAGGATCAGCTCCGCCCGGCTACCGTTGTGCAGCACCGGGACCCGGCCGGTGATGGCGTAGCTGGTACCGTCATCCACGGTGGCGGTGTGGTAGTAGGCCACCGGCTGGCCCTCAACGGCCAGCCACGTTCCCTCGTTCACCCCCAGCAGGCCGCCCTCGCCGTCAAAGTCGAAGGTATTGTCCAGCCCCAGGTCGATGTAACCCTCGCCGTCGTCATAGAAGAGGTTCAGCTCCAGATCCTGCACCAGGCCCCACTGCTGCTCGTTCAGGCGGAGCACGGGCACGCCGTCCTCGCCGGTCTGCCACACCAGGGCCTCGTCCGGGAAGCGGTGGGCCGTCAAATATTCATTGGCGTTCTCCATGTCCAGGCTCCTGCTGCCCAGGACGCTGGCCAGCAAAGCGGAGATATCGTCCCCTCCGCTCCCCGCGCCGTCCAGCATTCCCAGCAGGGCGGGCAGCGGGGAATCCGAGCCGCCGGAGACCGCCTGCCCGCTGTCCACCACATCGGCAAACTGCCGGATGCACTGGGTATAGGCGTCGTCCATGCCGATCCGCTCAAAGGTGGAGGCCGCCCGGCTGACCGCGGCGGTCTTCCGGTAGGGGAAGTAGATGGACAGACCGTAGGCGTTGGTCATGTCGGCGGAGGTACGGTTGTACTTCACCGCGCTCAGCAGGACCTTCGACAGGGCCTCGCCCTCCTTCGTCCCCAGGTTCTTCGCCAGATGCACCAGGTCCACCTGGTCGATCCTGCTGGAGGGAGCAAACTCCCGGGCCCCGCTGCGGGCGTTGGAGACGGTCTGGTACGACTGCTCCCGGATCAGCTTGGCGGTGGACCGGGAGAAATCCGTCAGCACGTCCGGCAGGGTGGCCTCCAGCTCCGCCAGGTCCACTACGGACAGGGTGGTGGACTGGCCCCGGCACTTCTGGGCGCAGGTCTCCACGAAGCTGTCCACGATCTTCTGCCCCATCTGAATGGTGGGCATGGAAGTATCTTCCCCCAGGGCGGTGAGCCAGTCGGTGTAGTACCAGCCCACGCCCGGCTCGGTCTCCTCCGAGGCGATCAGATAGTCGGCGTACTGGGCCATGGTCAGCGCCGTCTCCGCCGTGGCCATGAGGCAGGCGTCAAAGCCGATGAAGTCGAATTTCACCCCGGCGTCCTTCAGCGCCCGGTCCAGGCCGGACAGGTCCATGGAGCCGCTGGAGGCAAATTTCTCGTCATATCCATAGCCGCTGACGGAGCCTCCGCCGTGGTCCCAGAGGATCAGCTCATACCGGCTGGCGGGGTAGTTCTCCGCACACCAGCGGATGTAGCCCGAGAGGACGTCCGGGTCCGTCATGGGGACGCTGCCCAGGTCCTTCTCCAGGCAGGCCATTTTGCCGTCCTTGATCTGCCAGATCTGGTTGGTGGTGCTGCTGACCACGGTATTTTGCCAGCCCTTGCAGCCGCCGGTATAGACCAGCAGGTTGACATCGTTTCCAAAGCTGGCGTTCAGCATCTCCTGGAGGTCCATCGTACCCATTTTGCTGCGGGACTCCAGGTCCGTGCCGCACATGTAGACCATGATGGTGACCGTGTCCCTGCCGTTCCCCAGCAGGGCGGTGTAGCGCTCCCGCGCGCCGGGGGCCACGGAGGCGTCCAGCTTCCCGGTGTTGGGCGTGCTCTGCCAGCCGGAGGAGACGCTGCCGCCTCCCAGTCCGCCCAGCACCTGGCCCCAGTCCACGCTCCCGGCGTTCGAGACCTGCTGCTGACCGGCGGAGGGCGTCTGGACGCTGGAGGGAGCGTCCGGCTGGCCGCCCAGCATGGCGGTCAGGCCTCCCCCGCCGCCCAGCAGGACCAGCAGGGCCAGAAGGACCAGCTTCATCATGCCGCCTCCACTCCGGGTCCCGGCGCTCCGCTGGCCGGAGGATGCTTCCGGTTTGCGGTCCTGATAGCCGCCCGCGTCGCCTACCGGGCCGGTGCCCAGGCCCTCGCCCCGCTTTTTCACCGTCTTGGCGGAACCGGTCACGTGTTTCTCCCGGCCCCTGGGTCTGTTGTTTTCCATAGATATTCTCTCTCCTTTATACTGATCTTCAACAGTATTATCTTGCGGGAAGACCGGCGGACCCGTCCGCCGGTCTTCCCGTTAAACAGCTTTTTTATGATACCATAGATGCCGTCCCCGGACAAGAAAAAAGTAAAAAACCGCCATGATTTTCTCCCGCCGTCCGCTCAGGAACAGAAAAGCTCCCCGGCTGAAAGGGCCGGGGAGCTGACGGTACACTGTCTTTTGTTCTGATTGAAAGTCTATTCGCGGGTCAGGATCGTCCGCACGCGGGCGAGGTCCATTTCCTCCAGCACGTAGTCCGCCTCCGGAAGCGGCTCCTCCGGGGATATGTTGGAGCGGATATATACCGTGGAAAGCCCCGCCTCCCGGGCGCCCTGGATGTCGCACACGCCGTCGTTGCCGGTCATGACGGCGTGCTCCACGGCGATCCCCCGCTCTTTCAGGAGGATGTCGAAAAACCGGCGGTCCGGCTTTTTGCAGCCGTAGTCCGAGGAGAGATAGATCCCATCGAACAACGGCTCGATCCCCAGCGTTTTCAGTTCGTAAGCGGTGAAGATACGCTGGGCGTTGGAGAGCAGCCAGATACGCTGCCCGTTGGCGCGGAGGGCCTTCAGCAGTTCCGCCGCGCCGTCGTAGAGGCGGATGTAGTCCAGAGACTCCTTCCGGAACCGCTCCCCGGTGCGGACGGCTAGGTCCAGGCTGGCGTCGGTCCCCTTCTGCCGGTAGAGCGCCTGGAAGACAAATTCCAGCTGGATCTCCGGGTGGGCCTCGTGGGCATCATTGCGCAGGGAGGTCCCGCGTTCCATCTGCCGGACGGTCCGTATATAGGCCTCCTGCAGTTCCTCCGGGGCGTATGGCGCGCCGTGCTCCCGGTACCAGACGGCCAGATCCTCCCAGAGCTGCGGGCGCTCCTCGTCGGTGTGGATATCCACCAGAGTACCGTACAGGTCAAAAATGCAGTCCTGATATCGCATGGTCACCGCTTCCTTCGATAGAGCATCTGGGCTTCATAGGGCCGGAGCACACCGGCGGCGGGCTCATAGTTGGACAGCAGGAGCTCCGCGTTTGCAAAGGGTTCCGGCCGCAGGTAGGGCACGGACTCGCCGGTGAAGTTGCAGACCACCAGCAGCTCCTCCGTCTCCGCGGACCGGGTATAGGTGAACAGCCGCTCGCTCTCGGGCTCCAGCAGCGTGAAGCTTCCGTCCTGGAAGACCGGGTAGCACTTGCGCAGGGCGATGAGGGACTGGTAGTAGAAGAACACGGAGCCCGGATCGGCCAGGGCCGCCTGGGCGTTGATCTCGCGGTAATTGGGGTTCACCGGGAGCCAGGGCTCCGCCTGGGAAAACCCGGCGTGCTCCGCCGCCGACCACTGCATGGGCGTGCGGGCGTTGTCCCGGCCCCGGGCGTAGATGGAGGCCATGACCTCCTCCTCGCCGTACCCCTTCGCCAGACGTTCGGCGTAAAGGTTTTTGATCTCAAGGTCGTCATAGGCCTCGATGGGGAGACGGATGTTGGTCATGCCCAGCTCCTCGCCCTGGTAGATGTAGGGCGTGCCCTCCAGGCCGTAGAGCATGGTGGCCAGCATCTTGGCGGACTCCACCCGGTATTTCCCGTCGTCCCCCCAGCGGGAGACGATTCGGGGCAGGTCGTGGTTGTTCATGAACAGGCTGTTCCAGCCCTGGCCGTGGAGCCCCTGCTGCCACCGCTCCACGCACCGCTTCAGCCGGACCAGGGGCAGGGGGATCCAGTCCCACTTCTCGCCGCCGGGCTTCTGGTCCAGACAGATGTGCTCGAACTGGAACACCATGCTCAGCTCCCGGCCGTCCTGGGCGCTGTATTTCCTGGCGCGCTCCACATCGGCGCCCCACGCCTCCCCTACAGTGACCAGGCCCTCCTCGATGAACGCCTCCCGGGACAGCTCTTCCAGGAACTCGTGGAGCCGGGGGCCGTTGCCGGTGATCTTCCGGTCCGGGTCCTTGGCGATCTGGTCGATGACGTCCAGCCGGAAGCCCTCCACGCCCTTGTCCACCCAGAAACGGATCATATCGTACAGCTCCCGGCGGAGGACGGGGTTCTCCCAGTTCAGGTCCGGCTGCTGCACGGCGAACTGGTGGAAGTAATACTGCCGCAGGTGGGGCACATAGGTCCACATGGAGCCGCCGAACACCGCCTGCATGTCGTTGGGCGGCGCGTCCGGCGTACCGTCCCGCCAGACGTAGTAGTCGTGGTATGGATTCTCCCGGTCTTTCAGCGCCTCCTGGAACCAGCGGTGCTGGTCGGAGGTGTGGTTGAGCACCAGGTCCATGATGATGGAGATGCCCCGCTCCTTCGCCTCCCGGATCAGCAGGTCCATGTCCTCCATGGTGCCGAAGGTGGGCCAAATAGCCTGGTAGTCAGAGATGTCGTAGCCGTTGTCCACCTGGGGCGAGGCGCACACCGGCGAGAGCCAGATGCCGTCAACGCCCAGCTTCTCCAGATAACCCAGCTTCTGGATGATGCCCCGGATATCTCCGATGCCGTCGCCGTTGGCGTCCAGGAAGCTCTTGGGATAGATTTGATAGAACACGGCGGACTTCCACCAGCCGAATTTCGTCTTGTCCAGCATATACATGCCTCCTCCATTATCCTTCGATCCGCTCCAGGGCCTCATAGACCCGCAGCAGCTCGCCTACGCTCCAGGCCTGGGCAAAGCAGCCCTTGGAGGGACCCGGTTCCCCGCCGTCGTAGATCTCCGGCAGCTGTCCCACGCAGCCCTCCCGGAGCATGGCCTCCATGGTCCCCAGCTGCTCCCGGACTTGGGCGGCCGCCTGGGGCGTGTCACCGTGGACCTTCAGCCAGGCCAGGTAATAGGCCCCCAGGGGGTAGGGCCAGATGGTCCCCTGGTGGTAGGCCATGTCCCGCTCCCGCTGTTCTCCGCCGTAGGAGGGGTGGAACTCCGGGTCCTCCGGGGACAGAGTCCGCAGGCCGAAGGGGGTATAGAGGTGCTGCCGGACGCTCTCCACCACCCGGCGCTCCCGTTCGGGAGGCAACATGGTGAAGGGCATGGTCAGCGCCCAGATCTGGTTGCACCGGAGCTGCTCGTCCGCGCCGGTGCCGGAGATGACGTCCTTCAGATAGCCCTTTTCCTCCATCCAGAACAGCTCCGTGAAGGACTGCTTCACCCGTTCGGCCAGCAGCCCGTAGGGCGCTCCGTCCGCGTTTGCCATGGGCGCCAGCTCCTGGAGGATCCGCAGGGCGTTGTACCAGTAGGCGTTGATCTCCACCGGCTTGCCGTGGCGGGGAGTGGGCAGGACGCCCTCTACGCAGACGTCCATCCACGTCACCTGGTCCTTCCCCTTGCCGGCGTGGATCAGGCCGTCCCCGTCCATGCCGATGTCGTGGCGGGTCCCCTTCTGATAGGCCTCCACGATCCGGGCCATCACCGGCCAGGCTTCCCGCACGAAGTCCCCGTCTCCGGTCCTCTGCCAGTACAGCCAGACGCAGTTGATGAGCAGCAGCGCCGCGTCCACGGTGTTGTAGCGGGGCTCCTCCCCGCCCTCGGGGAACAGGTTGGGCACCAGGCCGTCCCGCTCATAGGCCAGGAAGGTCCGCAGGATGCTCCGGGCCGTCTCGTACCGCCCCGTGGCCAGCACGCAGCCGGGCAGGGCGATCATGGTGTCCCGACCCCAATCACCGAAGTAGGGGTAGCCCGCCAGGATCGTCTTTCCGCCGGTGGAGGGCCGGTAGGCGATGAAGTGGTCCGCGCTCCGGGCCAGCTCCCGGGCAACGGGGTCCTTGAAGCCGGAGTCCTCCAGGAGGGCGCGCTGCCGCGCCTCGGAGTCCCGGAGGATCTCCGCCCCCGTTTTATCGGAGGGCTCTGTGGAAAACACCAGCTCCAGCCGTCCGTCCTCCCCCTGGGGCACCGTCAGCTCCGCGGCGGTACAGATCAGTCCCAGGCCCCTCTCCCGGCGGCCGTCCTTCCGGTCGTCCTCGTAGAACAGGGCCTCGCAGTCCTGTGGGACGGCGGACAGCCCGGCGCTGCTTTTCACGTATAATGTCAGCCCTTCTCCCTGGATCTTCCCGCCGCCGCAGCGCAGGGAGATCTGGGACTGCCGGGCCTCTCCCTTGGGAGAGAACTGGAACACGGGGGTCACCCGCAGGGTGCAGGGGGCGTCCGACCGGTTCTCCACCGTATAGACCACCGCCGCCGCGTTCGCGCCGTGCTCCATACCGAAGCGCCGGACGGCCCGAACGCCGCCGACCTGATACTGCCAGCAGGGGCCGTCCTCCCAGGTGAAGGAGGTCAGACGCCGCCAGCCGTCCTCCGCCTGCCTTTCACCGTCGAAGGTCTGGCTGGAGAGGAAGACGGAGCCGTCCTCCCCGGACAGCGTCTCAGACAGACGGTGTACCAGGTTGAAGCGCTGGCTGGGCGTGTCCGCCGCCACCAGCAGGCCCTGGTCGTTGCGGGTGACGGAGAAGGCCGCCGAGGTGGACGCATAGCCGCCCAGGCCGTTGGCCAGCAGCCAGCAGGTCCCCTCCGCCTGCGGCAGGGTAAGGATATCCTTCCGATCATACACAAATTTCATCTTGCTGCCTCCTTCATCGCTGTCCTAAGATCAAAGCCGACACAGGCTCCAGGACCGCCGCGTCCCGCACCACACAGGGCTCCCGCCACGCGAAGCTGGAGCGCGCGTCCGCCAGAATTTCCCAATCGCCCCGGGGCAGGGGCAGGGAGACCCCCTCCTTTGCGGCGCTGTACGCCATGAAGAGCCGCTTCCAGGGACTGCCCTCCCCCCTGTTGTCCACCAGGACCGCCCCGCAGTCCTCCGCCGGAACTGTTACCGCCAGGAGCCGCTTCGCCGCCTCCGGCGTCTTGTCCCGCAATCCGGGCAGACGCATCCGCAGGGCCAGCAGGCCCCGATAATATTCCACCAGCTCCCGGTTCTCCCAGGCCCGGCTCCAGTCCAGCCGGTTGACCTCCGCCGGGGAGGCGTAGGTGTTCTTGACGCCTCCCTTGGTCCGGGCAAATTCCTCGCCGGAGAGGAAGAATAAATGGCCCTGGCAGGTGAAATTGACCGCCGCCGCCAGCCGGTTCTGCCGCAGGAGCTCCGGCTGGCACAGCTGGAACCGGCGCTCCAGGTCCCCGGTCATGACCAGGCGGTCCCACAGGGTCCAGTCGTCGTGGCAGGACAGGTAATTCACCGTCTGGGAGGGGGCCCTGACGCCGCCCTCCGTACAGCCGGCCCAGCCCTTGACGCAGCAGGCCAGCCGCTCCGCGTCCAGCCCGCCGCCGTTGACGAACCCCGCCGCGTCCTCGCTCCACAGGTCCCCCTTGACCGCGTCCCGGGTATCATCGCAGAAGGCGCTGACCTGTACGTCCAGGTTGGCCAGATGCCCCTTGTCCGCCAGTACCGTCCCCGGGACGGCGTTCGTCTCCGCCGCCGACCAGAGCTCTCCCAGGATCAGCTTCTCGCCCCGGCCCCAGCGCCGGTCCAGCTCCCGCCGGATGCGGTCCATCAGCGGGACGTCCATCAGGCCCATCAGGTCGAACCGGAAGCCGTCGATATGGTACTCCTCCGCCCAGTAGAGGACGGAGTCCAATATATATTGCGCGCACATGCTCCGCTCGGTGGCCAGGTCATTGCCGCACCCGGAGCCGTCGGAGGGCGTCCCGTCCGGCTTCTGCCGGTAATAATACCAGGGCACGGTCCGCCACAGCCAGGAATCCAATCGGTAGGTGTGGTTGTAGACCACGTCCATAATGACCCGCAGGCCGTTGCTGTGGAGGGCCTGCACGGCCTCCTTCAGTTCCCGTATCCGCACCGCCCCGTCCCGGGGATCAGTGGCGTAGGAGCCCTCCGGGACGTTGTAGTTGACGGGGTCGTAGCCCCAGTTGAACGCCGCCGGATCGCCGCCCTCGTCCACGGAACCGTAGTCGAAGACGGGCATCAGCTGGACGTGGGTCACCCCCAGGCCCTTTACGTAGGACAGGCAGGTGGGGTGCTTCCCGTCCCCGTTCAGGGTGGTGTCCTCCAGGCAGAGCGCCTTGAATTTCCCCCGGTACGCTTCCGGCACGCCGGAGGCGGGGTCCCAGGAGAAGTCCTTGACGTGAATTTCATAGATCACCGTCTCCGGCGGCAGAGGGGGCGCGTGGTCCTCCGGCCAGCCCGCCGGGTCGGTCCGGGACAGGTCGATGATCATGCTCCGCTCGCCGTTGAGGCCGCAGGCACGGGCGTAGGGGTCCGCCGTGGACCGGGTCTCCCCGTCCACGGTGACCAGGTAGTCGTAATAGACCCCGTCCAGGTCCTTCTCCGTGATGTAAGTCCACAGCCCCCGCTTCTCCGGGCGGAGGGGGATCTGCTCCATCGGGCCGCCGCCCGTCCCCTCCCGGTAGAGCCGGAGGATAACGTCCTGGGCGGTGGGCACCCACAGGCGGAAGACCGTCCCCCGCGCCCCGCAAAAGGCGCCCAGGGGAACATCGCAATGATAGGCCTCTTGAAAGGCGGGAGAGTCAAAGCGTTCTTTCATACTCAGCATATGGGCAGCTCCTCTACAGAAATAACGGCCTGAAACCAACGTTCCGCCGGCCGGCAGGGTATGTTGCCTGTCTTCCTCCCGGTAGGACAACAGGCCCTGCCAAAACGACAGGGCCTGCTGCACGGGAAGAGGAGGGAGTAACAAAAAGAGATCGGCGTTTCGTACAGACATGGGGCGCAGGCTTTGTCGGACCCACTATCGCGTCACCGCAGGCCCGATGGGCATTCCCGGCATCCATCAGGGCCCGCTCCCAAAAGCTTCCTCCGGAGGCGCGGACTGCCTGGCGGAAGCTAATCGATTAACTTGCGTCATATTATAATTAGCCCTCACAAAAATGTCAAGCAAAATTTTCCGGTGAAGGGTGTAGAAAAATCCGGTCGAATAATTGACATCCGGAGGGAATCCATATATACTAAATTTGCATTAACCGATTAGCCTGGCATGGAGAATGATGTTATGAACTTGAAAACCATCGCGAAGCTGGCGGGCGTCAGCACGGTCACCGTGTCCAACGTGATGAACGGGAAGCACAACAAGGCGTCCAGGGAGACCATCGAGCGGGTCCAGAAGATCATCGAGGAGACCGGCTACCACCCCAGCGCCACAGCCCGAAGCCTCATCATGAAGCGCAGCCGCATCATCGCCGTGGTGATCCCCAACCTGCACGCGGAGGAGTCCTTCTCTGCCAGTCCTTACAACACCCAGATCCTGGGCTACCTGGAGCGCTATATCCGCAGCCGGGGCTACTACATGATGCTCCGGTGCGTGGTGCAGAGCTTCGAAGTCCTCTCGGACCTGGCCACCTGGAACATCGACGGGGCTTTCCTGCTGGGAGTGGCCGCGGAGGACGCTCTGGAGCTGCAAAAGAAGATGGACATCCCGGCAGTCTTCATCGACACCGACACGGAGGACGGCTCCCTGGTGACGGTCACCATCGAGGACCGCAAGGGCGGGTATCTGGCGGCCAGGCACCTTCTGGACAAGGGACACCGGCAGATCGCCTTCATCAGCACCTCCACGAAGTCCCCCGGGGTGATGCAGGAGCGGTACCGGGGCTTCTGCGACGCCTACCGGGAGCTGGGGATCGAGCTGCCGCCGGACCACCTCATCGGGACCGAGAACGTCTTCTACGAGCAGGGCGTGGAGGCCGGAAAACTGATCGCCGCCTCCCGGCCCGAATGCACGGCGGCGGTAGCGGCGGCGGACATGCTGGCCTTCGGCGTGATGGAGGGCCTGCGCCTGGGCGGACGGCGTGTGCCGGAGGACGTCTCCATCGTCGGCTACGACGATCTTCCGGAGTGCCAGTACACCCATCCCAGGCTGACCAGCATTTCCCAGCACCTGGAGGAAAAAGCCCTATGCGCCGGAAAAGCGCTCTTCTCCATGCTCAGGAACAAACCCGCCGCCCGCCACCAGACGGTGGACGTGGAACTGATAGAGCGGCAGTCCGTGATCGACATCACGGACCGGCGTCTGAAAGGAGACACGCAATGAACATTTACAAATCCTGTCCCGTATTGGAGAGCGAGAGATTCCTGCTGCGGCTGACCGAACAGAACGACCTCGGCGACCTGCTGGCAGTCTACAGCGACAGGAACGCCCTGCCCTTCTTTAACAGTGACAACTGCGACGGGGACAATTTCTACTACAACACAGCGGAACGAATGGCGGAAGCCTACGGTTTCTGGAAGCTCTCCTATGAGAACGGCTGGTTCGCCCGGCTCTCCATCATCGACAAAGCCGCATCACGCGCAGTAGGGACCGTGGAGCTGTGCCTGAGGGTTTCGGAAGACCCGTTCAACAACATGGGAATTTTGCGCGTGGACGTCAGAAGCGACTACGAGACCGAAGATGTCCTATATGAGATCGTCTCCCTCACAGCGCCCCGCATGGCGGACCTGCTGGGCTGCGCCGGGGTACTGACGAAAGCCCCCCTGTATGCGGTGGAGCGGATCAAGGCGCTGCAGAGGGCGGGCTTTACAAGATCCGAGCATCTGCTGATTGGAAAGACCGGGTACGCCTACGACGGCTATTGGACGCTGCCGTAAGCGCGGTCCGCTTCTTCTTGCAAAAGATCGGGCTAATTTTTTGCCGGTCAGTTAATCGATAAACTTATATACTCTTGAAAGGAGCGCACCATCATGCCGGACAACTACAGGCTGCAGCTGCGGCCAAAGGCCAGGGCGGAGGCCACGATCACAGGGGACTGCTGGCGGTTCACCGTCCTGACGAACGCCCTCATCCGCATGGAGTACCAGCCGGAGGGACTTTTTACGGACGAGGCGACACAGACCATCCTTTGCCGGGACTTCCCGGTGCCGGACTTCCAAGTCGTCGAGGAGGAGGGGCGGCTGGAGATCGTTACGGAAAAACTCCGCCTCTGCTATGACAAGAAGCCCTTTTCCCCGGAGGGCCTCTCCGTGCGGCTGAAGGAGAGCTTCCACGTCCACGGCTCCATCTGGCGGTACGGAGATGCCGTCGGGGACCTGAAGGGCACGGCCCGGACCCTGGACGGCGTGAACGGAGCGGCGAAGCTGGAGAGCGGCCTGCTGTCCAGGGGCGGCTACACCGTGCTGGACGACGGCAAAAGCGCCCTGGTGACGGAGGACCAGTGGGTCCGGCCCCGGGGCCGCGAAGCCGTGGACCTGTACTTTTTCGGATACGGCCACAGCTACATGGAGTGCCTGCGGGACTTCTACCGCCTCAGCGGGCACACGCCCCTGCTGCCCCGGTACGCGCTGGGCAACTGGTGGAGCCGCTTCTACCGGTACACGGAGGAGAGCTATCTGGAGCTGATGGAGGATTTTCACGCCCGGGAGCTCCCCTTCTCCGTGGCGGTGATCGACATGGACTGGCACCTGACGGAGATCCCGGCCAAGTACGGCAGCGGCTGGACGGGGTACACCTGGAACCGGGACTTCTTCCCCGACCCCAAGCGGTTCCTGGACCGGCTCCACCGCCGGGGGATGCACGTGACCCTGAACCTCCATCCGGCGTCGGGCGTCAGCGCCCATGAGGAGGCGTATCCCGCCATGGCGGAGGCCCTGGGGGTGGAGGGCGGGGAGAACATCCCCTTCGAGCCCACGGACCCCAAGTTCATGGACGCCTACTTCAAGTACCTCCACCACCCCCTTGAAAAGGAGGGCGTGGACTTCTGGTGGGTGGACTGGCAGCAGGGGGAACATTCCTCCATGGCGGGCATCGATCCCTTGTGGATGCTCAACCATCTGCACTTTCTGGACAGCGGCCGGGAGGGGAAGCTGCCCCTGACCTTCTCCCGCTACGCCGGTCTGGGGAGCCACCGCTATCCGGTGGGCTTCTCCGGCGACACGGTGACCAGCTGGGAGAGCCTGGCCTTCCAGCCCTACTTTACCGCCAACGCCAGCAACGCGGGCTATACCTGGTGGAGCCATGACATCGGCGGCCACATGCTGGGCAGGCGCAGCGATGAGCTGACGGTGCGCTGGGTCCAGTTCGGCGTGTTCTCCCCCATTATGCGCCTCCACAGCAGCAGCAGTCCCTTCTATGGAAAGGAGCCCTGGAACTATGGCATGGAGGCGGAACATATCCTGTCCGACTTCCTGCGCCTGCGCCACAGGATGATCCCCTATCTCCACACCATGAACTACCTGACGGCGGAGGAGGGCGCGCCCCTGCTGCGGCCCATGTATTACCATCACGACGCCTGGGAGGCCTACACGGTCCCCAACCAGTACTACTTCGGCACGGAGATGATCGCCTGTCCCATCACCACCCCGGCGGACCCCCGGACGGGGCTGGCCTCATTTCACGCATGGCTCCCGGAGGGGACTTATTACGACTTCTTCACCAAGAACGTCTACCGGGGCGGCGGGAGGACCGGCCTCTACCGGCCCCTGTGCTGCTTCCCGGTGCTGATCCCGGCGGGCGGCATCCTGCCTCTGGCCGGGGAGTGCATGACCAGCCATCTCGCCAACCCGGAGGTCCTGGAGGTCCAGGTCTACCACGGCGCGGAGGGGAGCTTCCTGATGGTGGAGGACGACTGCTCCGGCCGCCAGTCCTCCCCGGTGGCAAAAACCCGGTTCACCTACACGCTGCCGGGAGAAAAGGAGGCCGTTTTCCGGATGGAGCTGGAGGGCGAAGCCGATGGGATCGTCCCGGCAGACCGGACCTATCAGATCACCCTCTTCGGCGTCCGGGAGCCGGAGGACGTGCTGGTGAGCGGCGCTGCGGAAGTTCAGCAAGCCTACCGCGAGGAGGAGAAGGCCCTGCGCGTCACCCTCGGCGGCGGGTCCATCCGGACGTTCGAGATCCGGTTCAAGCTCCCGGACCGGGCGGTCCAGGGGCCGGATAAGCTCCGGCAGATCTTCACGATCCTCCAGCACGCGCAGATCGAGTACGAATTGAAGGACCGGATCTACGAGGCCGTGAACCGGGGCAGGGATACGGCGAAGACCCTGGCGGCTCTGGCGGAGTTGGGGGCGGAGCCGTCCCTGTACGGCGCGGTGGCGGAGATATTGACTATGGACCTGTAAACCGCGCCGGAGCGCGGAAATGGAGCCGGAGAGCCTGCGGGGTCCCCGGCTCCTCACCTTTTTGTCCTTTTGTATAGAATGTCATATTTTTACGGGAAAGCCCTGGCAAAAAAGGGCGATTTTTAAAAGAGAAATTCCAATCTGATTCTAAAGCGCAGGCTTTTTCCATAAAATGTGATGGAAAAGTAGTGAAAATCTGCAGATGTGGGAGGGACGCGACTTTGCATCTGAGTACTTGACATTTCCAGTACAAGCAATATAATAAGTGTTGGTTTACCGATTAAGTAATGCAAGATAGCCGATAAACCAACACAAAACTTTTAGGAGGATTTTTCAATGAAGAAAGCGCTTGCCCTGATCCTGACCTTCGTTATGATGCTGAGCCTGGCCGCCTGCGGCGGCGGGAACGACGACAAGGCGTCGGACAATTCCGCCCCCAGCACCCCCAGCACCCCCAGCACCGACGATTCCAACGCCGGCGGTGATTCCAATGAGGTCCAGGACGTGACCCTGAAGATCTGGACCGCTTCCGAAGAGCTGGAGCTCATGAAGAAGATGGGCGAATCCTTTGCTGCCGCCCACCCCGAGTACAACCTCACCTTTGACATCTCCGAGATGGGCATTGACGAGGCCAATGCAAACCTGAAGACCGACGCCGACTCCGCGGCCGACATCTTCCAGCTGGCCTCCGGCGGCGTGCCCGAGCTGACCCAGAAGGGCCTGCTGCTCCCCATCGGCTACGAGTTGGACAGCCTGCGTGAGCTCTACCCCGCAGGCGCTATCTCCGCCGTCACCGCCGAGGATGGCCTTGTCTACGCCGTTCCCTTCACCCCCAACACCTTCTTCATGTACTACAACAAGAGCATGTTCACCGAGGACGAGGTGAAGAGCGTGGAGACCATGATGGCCAAGGACCTGGGCGAGGGCGTCTACAACTTCTCCTTCCAGGTCAGCGGTCCCTGGTACATCGAGTCCTTCTTCTATGCCGCCGGCTGCACGCTCTTCGGCGCTGACGGCAAGGACGCCTCCTCCATGGATTGGAACAACGCCAACGGCTTTGCCGCCGGCCAGTACATGATCGACCTGGTCAACAACCCCAAGTACCTGGAGAACAAGGATGGCATCGCCATGAACATGCTCCGCGAGGGTAAGCTGGCCGCCCACGTCGACGGCACCTGGAACGCCGGCCCCGTGCAGGAGGCCCTGGGCGAGAACTACGCCGCCGCTCCCCTGCCCACCATCAACATCAACGGCCAGGACAGCCAGCTGCGCAACTTCGCCGACTATAAGACCTACGCCATCAAGTCCAGCACCGCCTATCCTCTGGCCGCCCAGCAGTTTGCCGAGTGGATCTGCAACGAGGAGAATCAGCTGGCCCGCTATGAGGACCAGGGCGTGCCTCCCTGCATCTCCAGCCTGGCCGACCAGCTGTCTGGCGACGTGGCTCTGTCCGCCCTGCTGGCCCAGTCCGAGTACGCCGTAGCACAGCCCAACATCCCCCAGATCAACGAGTACTGGACACCCGCCACCGCTCTGGGCGAGGGCATCTACAACAAGGAGATCACCGAGGATAATCTCCAGGAGAAGCTGGACCAGCTGGTAGACGCCGTCACCAGCACCCTGGTCAGCTAAGACAGCGGAAGCAGGTACATATATATGCGTTCGGCAAGACTTATGATGAGGGGCGCGCCCCTCATCCCAGTCCCCCGGGGACTGGGATGACAAGTCCTGCCTGAGCGAGGCTGATGGACTTCCTCTGCTCCGCCTCCCGTTTATTTCAGTAAACGCGCAGCAGGAGGGGGTGCTGCACAAGTATCGCAGCACCCCCTCCTTTCCTATCTCATTCAATATTGACAGAAGGGGTGTTGACCTTGAATAAGAGATTAACGGTCCGGAGAACACCCATCACCATCTTTGTGGACGGTGACATTTTTACCAAGCTGTCCTATCTGGTGTGGGGCCTGTCCAACATGGTACGGGGACAGATCGTCAAAGGCGCCATGTATCTGGCGCTGGAACTCGCGTATATCTATTACATGATCACCAACGGGCTTACCAGTCTGGCCAACATGGCTACGCTGGGGACCCATGAGCAGGGCATGGCTTTCGATGAAAGCCTGGGCATCTATGTGGTCCAGCAGGGCGACAACTCCATGCTGATGCTGCTCTACGGCGTGGTGGCCATCGTTATCACCGCCATGGCCATCGTGGTATGGATGACCTCCGTTTATTCCGGCGAGGACGCCCGCCAGCGAAAGCTGGCCGGACGGAAGGTCTACGGTATCCTGGACGACGTGACCAGCCTCTTCGACACCCACATCGTCCGGCTGTTTCTGAGCCTGCCCCTGCTGGGCATCCTGGTCTTCACGGTGACGCCGCTGATCTACATGATCCTGATGGCCTTCACCAACTACGATGCGGACCACCAGCCCCCGGGACACCTGTTCACCTGGGTAGGCCTGGAGAACTTCCGGGCCATTATGGACGCCAGCGGCAAGCTGGGCTCCACCTTCCTGCCCATCCTGGGATGGACCCTGGTCTGGGCCGTTGCGGCCTGCTTCTCCTGCTACTTCGGCGGCATGTTCCTGGCCATCCTCATCAACTCCAAGGGCATCAAGCTGAAGAAGCTGTGGCGCACCGTGTTCGTGCTGGCCATGGCCGTCCCCTCCTTCATCTCCCTGCTGGTCATCAGCACCATGCTGGGCAAGAACGGCATCATCAACGTGCTGCTCCAGAACTGGGGCTTCACCACCGAGGCGCTGCCCTTCCTGACCAACGCCACCTGGGCCAGGGGGACCATCATCATCGTCAACCTGTGGGCCGGCATCCCGGCCACCATGCTGATGGTCTCCGGCATCCTGATGAACATCCCGCCGGAGCTGTACGAGAGCGCCTCCATTGACGGCGCGAACCCCGTCCAGCAGTTCGTTAAGATCACCTTCCCCTATATGCTCCAGGTGACGACGCCTTACCTCATCACCAACTTCATCGGCAACATCAACAACTTCGGCGTCATTTACTTCCTGACGGGCGGCGGTCCCAGCACCCTGGACTACTACAAGGGCGCCGGTAAGACCGACCTGCTGGTTACCTGGCTCTACAAGCTGACCAACGACAGCAACGACTATAACCTGGCCGCTACTCTGGGCATCCTGATCTTCATCATTTCCGCCGTGTTCTCCATGATCACATATGCCCAGGCGCGCATCAGTGAGAATGAGGAGGCGCTGCAGTAATGAATATGAAAGAGATCATCGGCCTGCGCAGAAGGCCGCAGCTGATCGCCGCCGGCATCTACGTGGTGTCGCTGGCGAGCCTGTTCCTCCCCTTCGCGTCGGTAGGCGGGACCACCGTCACCGGCCTCACCGCTGCGCTGAGCCTGGGGGGCCTGCACCTGATCGGCCTTATCCTGGTGGCGCTGGCTGCGGTCACGGGCCTTTTCCTGCTGGTGAAGCCCAGCGTCAAGGGCGCGCGCCTCTGGGCCGCCTTCGGCGCGCTGGAAACGGCAGCCGTCACCATTGAGCTGTTCGCTACCAAGATGCTCATCGATCCCAGCGGCCTGCTCCCCGGAAGCTTCCTGGTGAAGAACTTCGGCATTGGCTACTGGCTGCTGCTGATTACTGCCTTCCTGGGCCTCTACTACGCCATGGCGGCCACCAAGCTCTCCGTGGGTTACATCGTTCTGGCTCTGATGACCGTGATCTGGCTGTTCCCCATCCTGTGGATCGTCCTGACCTCCTTCCGCGGTGAGAGCGGCTACTATGTGGGCTACTTCATCCCCAAGACCTTCACCCTGGACAACTACCTGAACCTCTTCAAGGAGGACGGCCCCCTGCCCTTTGCCCGGTGGTGGCTGAACACCTTCTTCGTGGCGTCCATCAGCTGCGTCCTGAACACGCTCATCGTGCTGATCACCTCCTTCGTCCTCAGCCGTCAGCGCTTCCAGGGCCGCACCCTGCTGATGAAGGCCATGATGGTCATCGGCATGTTCCCCGGCTTCATGTCCATGATCGCCGTGTATAACATCCTGAAGGGCATGGGCATCAGCCAGAGCCTGGGCGCCCTGATCCTGGTCAACGTGGCCAGTTCCGCTATGGGCTACTACATCTGCAAGGGCTTCATGGACACGGTGCCCAAGGCCATGGACGAGGCAGCCCGGATCGATGGCGCCACCAACTTCACGATCTTCTACAAGATCATGATCCCCATGGCCAAGCCCATCGTCATCTATCAGCTCATGAGCGCCTTCATGGGCCCCTGGGGCGACTACATCTTCCCCAGCCTGCTGCTGGGCGACAAGCAGGCGTCCTACACGGTAGCCATCGGTCTGAAATGGCTGACCGACCAGCAGCGCATTGAGACCTACTATACCCAGTTTGCCGCCGGCGCGGTGCTGGTATCCGTTCCCATCGTCATCCTCTTCGCCATGCTCCAGCGGTACTACGTTGAGGGCATGTCCGGCGCGGTCAAGGGATAACGGACGGCAATAATGTACTCACATCCCGCCCTGCAGCGGTCTGCCGCAGGGCGGGATCACTCTGAACAAGGAGGCAGGCCGCGCGTGAATGCCGCGGCCGAACGATTATGACGATCCAAAAGAGATGGTCCGCCCTGCTTCTGGCGGCGCTGGCCCTGTGCGCCGCGCTCACCGGCTGCGGCGGCGAAAAGGAGGACACCTCCACCGCCCTGGGCATCATGCGCAAGTACAACAAGGCCCAGCCCCAGGACATCGACGACAACTACCGCAGCTGCTACGAGGTCTTCGTCTACAGCTTTTACGACAGCAATGGCGACGGCATCGGCGATCTCAAAGGCCTAACGGAGCGGCTGGACTACATCAACGACGGCGACCCGTCCACCGACACGGACCTGGGCTGCACGGGCATCTGGCTCATGCCCATCATGCCCTCCCCCAGCTATCACAAGTATGACGTGACGGACTACATGTCCATCGATCCCCAGTACGGCGACATGGAGGACTTCAAGGCATTCCTGGAGGCGGCCCACCAGCGGGGCATCGACGTCATCATCGACTTCGTGATGAACCACACCTCCTCCGACCACCCCTGGTTCCAGGAGGCATCCGGCTATCTGCGCGGCCTGGGGGCCGGGGAGGAGCCGGACCTCGCGGCCTGCCCCTATGTGGACTACTACAACTTTTCCCGGGAGCCCAGCACCTGCAAGCTGGAGGGCACCGAGTGGTACTACGAGGCCCCCTTCTGGAGCGGGATGCCCGATCTGAACCTGAAGAGCGAGGCAGTCCGGGCGGAGCTGGAGGAGATCGTGGACTTTTGGCTGGACCTGGGGGTGGACGGCTTCCGGCTGGACGCGGCCAAGGAGTTCGTCTCCGGAGCCACCAACGCTAACGTGGAGATCCTTACCTGGTTCAACGATATGGTCAAGGCTAAGAAGAGCGACGCTTTCATCGTGGCCGAGGTCTGGACGGACCTGGGCACCTATGCCCAGTACTACGCCAGCGGCGTGAGCTGCTTCAACTTCGCCTTCGGCAACAGTGACGGCGTGATCCCCAACACGGTCAAGCACGTCAGCGGCGCGGACGCCTCCTCCTACGGCAGAGCCATCATGAAGCTCCAGGACGCCCTCGCCGCCTATGACCCGGACTACATCGACTCTCCCTTCTATACCAACCACGACATGGGCCGGGCGGCCGGGCACTATTTCAACGAGTACAGCGCCCAGCAGACCAAGATGGCCCAGGCCCTGAATCTCCTGATGTCCGGCAGCGCCTTCCTCTACTACGGCGAGGAGCTGGGCATGAAGGGCTCCGGCAAGGACGAGAATAAGCGGGCCCCCATGTACTGGTCCGACGATGCGGCGTATCCCGGGCTCTGCGATGGTCCGGCGGATATGGAGGACGTCGCCATGAAGTTCCCCGGCTTCGAGGACCAGAAGGCCGACGGGGACTCCATCTTCTGGTTTGTCGCCCAGACCATCCGCCTGCGCAGCGCCTACCCTGCCATCGCCCGGGGTACGGCGGTGCTGGAGGAGGCGGTCTCCAACGAGAACGTCTGCGTCCTGCGCAAGACCTGGGGCGAGGAGGAAGTCCTGCTGGCGTTCAACATCTCCGAGGCGCCTCAGAGCGTGGATCTCTCCGGCCTGACGGTCTCCGGCGGCTCTCCTGAGCTGGGCGGCGTCCTGGTGTCAACGGCGGAGGAACCGGCGCTGAAGGACGGGACACTCTCCCTGCCGATGTACTCGGTCGCGGTATTGAAAAGCGCCTCCTGAGGCCTCATACGAACAAAGGGAAAGGCACGGCTGGACGGCCGTGCCTTTCCCTTTGTCAAAGAATCCAAAAGAGCCCGTTTCTCCTTTTATAAAAAGGGGAACGGGCTCTTTTTGCGCGTTTTTGAGGTGCCTTGCCAAATTTCACCGCGCAAGAACGAATGGAAAGCGATGTATTTTCCGTAAAAAATAAAAAAATCCGCACGATTTGGCGGATAAACCCACGCAAAAGGTATACCTTTTGCGTGGATTTTTGAAAGTTCAAAAATTTTTGAAAGACCCCTTATTTTTACAGAAAAGCGTCCGATATAGTTGGTGTAGACGTTGAGGGGCTTCCGCGTGGAGCCTTGAAAACGGGAGACGCAAAAGGTATACCTTTTGCGTGGGTTTATCCGCTAATTCGTGCGGATTTTTTTATTTTTTACTGAAAATACAGTTGTTTTCGATTTCGCTTGCGCGGCAAATTTTGGCGGGGAGCCTCAAAAACGCGCAAAAAGAGCCCGTTCCTCCTTTTATAAAAGGAGGAACGGGCTCTTTTTGTGTCAAATGACCAATTTCAATTTAAGAAAAATATTGCAATAGCAACAGTCCACAGCCTACTAGTCCGGCGCGTCTTCTCCACGCCAGCCCAGCACCGTCTCCCGGAGGCCGTCCAGGTCCAGCACCCCCAGGGCGAAGCCCTTCTTTACCAGATCGTCCGGAAGGTACTCGTCGTACTTGTTGAACAGCGGCAGCTCCTTGGGATAGACCAGCTCCATGGGGTCGATGGGCTTCCGGACCTCCTCGGCGGCTACCCGGAAGAAGGTCTCCTCGTCCGCCTTCATGGTGAATTGAATATAGTAGGGCCGGGCGGGGTCCAGGTTGCGGAGGCCAAGGCGTTCCGCGCACTTGACCTTCAAAAACCGCTCCAGGGTGAGGAAAGTATAGGTCCCCACCCAGGGCAGGAGGCACCACATATTGCCCCCCAGGTGGATCAGCGGGCGCTCCCCGGTGCCGGAACGGTCCGCCGTGAACCGGGCCTGCTCCAGGCGGGCCACGGCGTTTTTCATCAGATAGGGGTAGGACCGGTCCTCCCGGAGGACCTGACGCATCCGCCGGAGGATCTTGGTATGCAGGTCCCCGGGGCACAGGCCGAAGTAGGCGGGGATGCTCCCCTTCACCTGCTCGCAGTAGACCAGGTGGCGCTTCCGGTCGATGTCCAGCACCACCCAGACGTGCCCCGCGATGGCCAGCTTTTCCCCTACCGGGGGCGGCAGGACCACGGTGCCCAGCTCCTGGGCCTCGCTGCGGACGGTGTACTCCTCGTTCTCCTCAAACACGCCGTAGAATTTAAAGGAGTTGACCACCCGCTCCCCGGCAAGGCCCACGATGAGCCCGCTGTGCTCCGTGCGCTGGATATGGTCCGTCTCCACCAGATGGCGCAGGAGGACCCGGTAGTCCTCCTGGGAGATCCGGTGGAAGTAATGCAGCCGCAGGACCCGGTCCGCCAGGGCCCGGGGGGACAGCTCTCCGCAGGAGGCCAGGGTGGACATGGTCTGATGGTACAAGAGGCTGAAGGGCAGGCGGTCCAGCCGGGGCGGCTCCACCCAGCGCTCTTCCAGATAAAGCTGGACCAGGGCGATGCCCTGGAGGAGCTTCCAGGGGATGGTGGCGGGCAGCATGGCCCGGGCCTCCGGCTCGTCCTCCCGCATGACGAACCACATCTCAGGCGGCGCGTCCCGCCGTCCCGTGCGGCCCATGCGCTGGAGGAAGGAGGACACCGTCCAGGGCGCGTCGATCTGAAAGGCCCGCTCCAGCCGCCCGATGTCGATGCCCAGCTCCAGGGTGGCGGTGGTGACGGTGGTCATATACTGGGAGTCGTCCTTCATCATTTCCTCCGCTGTCTCCCGGTAGGAGGCGGAGAGGTTGCCGTGGTGGATGAGGAACCGGTCCGGCTCCCGGCTGCGCTCGCAGTACTGCCGCAGGGTGGTGGTGACCGTCTCGCACTCCTCCCGGGAGTTGACGAACAGCAGGCACTTTTTCCCCCGGGTGTGTTCGAAAATGTATCCCAGGCCCGGGTCCGCGTCGTTGGGGGCCTGGTCGGTCTTCTCCTCCAGCACCGGCAGGGCCTCGATGTCCGTCCGGTCTTCGGCGGCCTGGACGTCCTTCACGTAAAAGTGCTCCATGCTCAGCCGCCACTTGGAGCCCTTGGCCTCGATCTTGGGGATGATGGTCTTCCGCCCGGTGCCCAGAGAGAGGAACTCCCCCGTCCGCTCGGGGTCGCCCATGGTGGCGGACAGGCCGATCCGCCGGGGATTGACCCCCGCCAGACGGCTCAGGCGCTCAATGAGGCACAGGGTCTGCCCACCCCGGTCCCCCCGGAGGAGGGAGTGGACCTCGTCAATGACCACGAACCGCAGGTCCCCGAAGAGGGAGGCAATGGCCCCGTGCTTGTGGAGCAGCATGGCCTCCAGGGACTCGGGGGTGATTTGGAGGATGCCGGAGGGGCGCTTCATGAGCCGGGCCTTGTGGCTTTGGGCCACGTCTCCGTGCCAGTGCCAGACGGGGATGTCTGCTTCCTCGCACAGGTCGTTGAGCCGGGCGAACTGGTCGTTGATGAGGGCCTTCAGCGGACCGATGTAGATGCAGCCCACAGAGGAGGGCGGGTTTTGGTCGAAGAGGGTGATGATAGGGAAGAAGGCCGCCTCCGTCTTGCCGGAGGCGGTGGAGGCGGTGAGGAGCAGGTTGTCGTCCGTGCGGAAGATGGCCTCCGCCGCGGCCACCTGAATGGCGCGGAGGCTCTCCCAGCCGTTGCGGTAGATGTACTCCTGGACGAAGGGGGCGTAGTGGTCGAAGATGTTCATGGAAAGCTCCTTATAGGGTCGTTCGATAAACTGGAATTTATAAAGCCCGCTGAGCTACAACGACCGTATAGTGATCCGTGTCATACGTGATCCCTGTTTCCTTAAAATTGTTTTTGCGCCAAAAATGTTCTGCCTGGGAATTGCCTTTAACCCAACCAAGCCGTACGCTTGAAAGCCTGATTTCAGTCAGATAATGGCATAAACTGTCAATTATGCTGCTTCCAATGCCAGTATTCTGAATCGATGTCTCTGTCATAAAAAAGCCGATAAAAGCAGTCTTTTCATCTGGGTATGCCATAATAAAATCCATTATGGCAATCAATTCTTTCCCTTTGTAGTACCCTATATAATACTTGTCGCACATTTCTTTATTTGGCGGCAAGGCTTTCATATCGTCCATAATACTCTGTTCGGTCACAAAGGGAGGACAGTATTGGTAAAACAAGCTGTTTTTACTGCACAGTAAATAGATATCTGCCACGTCCGTTTTTTCCAGGCGGCGTACAATATAATCATTGGAGAAAAGGGATATATCCATTTGCGTTACCTCTATCAATTTTCGTTTATCGCTCCCCACGCAAGCGGTTACAGCTCAAACTCCGCGAAGTCCTGCCCGGCGGCTTCCTCCAATACGGCGTTCTGGGCGTAGGTAAAGCTATCGCCGCCCAGCAGCTCCCGGACCTTGATCTCCGGATTCTGATACACGATGTCCAGCACCTCGATGAAATCCCGGATGACCTCCCGGGGAGTGATATGCTCGTCCGCGCCGATGCGTCCAAATTCGATCTCAATAAAGTCCGCCATGTCCTGCTGCTGAACGATCTGGACGTACTCGTAGAGCTCCGCGTGGATGCCCGCCAGCTTCTCCACCAGGATCAGCATCTCCTCCGGCGTCAGTGGCTGGAGCCGGATCACCGGGGACAGCAGGTCCTTGTGCTGGCCGGAGAATCGCCCTTCCGCCAGCCGGGAGCGCAGGGCCTCGTAGCTGTAGACGCCCCGCCGGGGGTCCTCCATGCACTGGGGCGTGCCGCAGAGGATGACCCCCAGGTGCCGGGCCTTGCCCTGCATGGTGTCGTTATACATGGTGAGGATCTTCTCGTAATTGTACTGCCGGGTGATGGCGTTGGGGATCTTGTAGATGTTCACCAGTTCGTCAATGAGCACCAGCATCCCGGCGTAGCCCGCCTGCTGGAGGAAGCAGGCGAAGAGCTTCAGGTGCTCGTACCAGTCATCGTCGGTGATAATGATGTTGACCCCCAGCTCCTGCCGGGCCTCGGTCTTGGTGGCATACTCTCCCCGGAACCATTTGAGGACCTTGCCCTTGGACTCATCGTCCCCGGAGAGGGAGGCGCGGTAGTAGAGCGTCAGCAGCCGGGCGAAGTCGAAGCCGTGGACCATCTCGCTGAGGGACGCGATCACGGCGGAGATCCGTTTTTCCGCCTCCGATGCCAGGGCCGGGTCGGTGACGCTCAGGCCGGATGCTTGGGCGGCCTCCTGCTGGACGCTGCTGATCCAGCGGTCCAGGATCAGGGACAAGGCCCCGCCCTCGGGGCGGGTCTTGGTGGACATGTTGCGGATAAGTTCCTTGTAGGTGGCCAGTCCCTGGCCCCGTGTGCCCTGGAGCCGCCGCTCCGGGGAGAGGTCCGCGTCCACCACCACGAAGTTTTTTGCCATCACATAGTTCCGGATGGTCTGGAGCAGGAAGCTCTTGCCGCTGCCGTACCGGCCTACGATAAAGCGGAAAGAGGCCCCGCCGCCGGCGATGATGTCCACGTCGTGGAGGAGGGCGTCGATCTCCGCCTTCCGGCCCACGGTGACGTAGGGCAGGCCCACCCGGGGCACCACGCCGCCTTTCAGGGAGTTGATCAAGGTCTGGGCGATCCGTCTGGGTATTTTCATGGTCGTATCATCTCTTTCAAGTCGTCGATATAGTCCTCCAGTACCTGGGGGGCGTCGTCCAGGACGGAGTCCAGGAAGGTGTCGTAGAGCTTTTCATTGACGCCGTCCACCAGGACGGACAGCAGATGCCCCTCGGCCTGGACCCATCCGGTGTCCCCGCCGTAGAGCAGGCATTGGAGCAGGCGGAGCTCCGCCGGGGACAGGGGGATGTCCGAAGGTCCCTCCGGCTGGAGAGCGGGGGCGGGGGCGGGCTCCTCGGGGAGGTCCATCTCCTCCTCGACGATCAGCTTTTCCTGGGTGATGGAGGCGTCTTGGCGGATGCGCTTCAGCTGGGCGTAGTCTATGACGATCTTTTTCTCTTCGGCGGCCCGCCGTTCCGCCAGGAGGCTCTCGATCTCCTCGTGAATGATCCGCAGGACCCACTTGGTGTCCAGCCCGGCCTTGACGGGGTAACGATAGCCCAGGGCCTGCCGCATTTCGGCGTCGATGGTTTTCACCAGAGATTCCAGCTTCGCGCCGGTCTCCGGCGCGCGGGAGCGTTTTTCAACGGACCAGATTCCCTTCTCGCAGCGGTAGACGCAGTACTCGTCCACGGCGTACTCGTAGTTTCGCCGCTTCAGCGGGTCGCAGAACACCGCCGCCTCGAAAGGCCGGACCTGATACCGTCCGGGGCTGCCGAAGTACTGCTCCGTCAGGGACTTCTTGCATCGGGCGGCGCAGTGCTCTGTCATCCGCGCCAGGACGCGGGCAGTCACGGCGTCCATGTCCGGTCCGTGGTCCGCGTAGAACTTGGAGCGGCCCAGCCATTTGGGGGCCAGCTGCTTTACGGCGGCAGCGACCCGGTCCAGAGGCTCGGCACCGGAGTGCTCCAGTACGGCGATGCTCTGGTCGAAAAGCACCTGAGGGGCGCCGGCTAGAAGCGCCGGGTCCAGGCCGTAGTAGACCACGTAGTCCACCAGCCACTGATCCAGATAGGGGAGGACGGCGTTGTTGATCCGGCCGTAGGCGTCTTTGAAATCCTGCAATTTCCGGTACCCGTCCATGGGGTCTGCCGCGCCGATCTGGTTGATGAGCTCGTAGATGTAGAGGAAGGCGAAGGAGAGGGAGGTCTCCAGGAGCTCGCCCCGCCGCAGCTTGGTCCGCCAGGAGAAGTAGCCCCGCAGCTCCTGGTCGTTGAGGGCCTGGTAGGTGGGGTAGTAGTATTGGACCCGGCCTGAGAAAACGTAGTCGTCCTCATAATCGGCCAGCAGCTTTGCCTGATGCAGGAAGACTGTGCTCCGGGACTGCCAGTACTCCACGCTCCTGCTCTCCAGGGACCGGGCTTCCCGCAGGAGGCGGGGCAGGCGCTCCGGACGCCGCGCCGGTCTGGGCCGGATGACCTCGTCCTGGAACACCGTTTGGCGGAACCACTCCGCGACGGCTTTCATGCTTTTGATGTCCACGGTTTCTGCGCCCTCCTTTCGTCCAAATGTTCGGCATTATTATATAACATGTGGAAATGTCCGTCAAGAAGCGGCGAGGGAAAAATTATGGGATAAAATTGTGCCGGATGCCTATTGCATTTGCCGCGATTGTGTGCTATACTTACAGCGTTCTGCCGGTGTGATGGAATTGGTAGACGTAGTGGACTCAAAATCCACCGCTGGCGACAGCGTACCGGTTCGAGTCCG
>CAJTVO010000004.1:0-21114 GCA_910579485.1 uncultured Oscillospiraceae bacterium
AGTTCGCCCTGCGGGGCGGCATTTTGGACGTGTTCTCGCCTCTGATGGCCGAGCCGGTGCGGTGCGAGTTCTTCGACGACGAGGTCGATTCCCTGGGGTCCTTCGACATCATCTCCCAGAGACGGACGAAAAATCTGGAGTCCGCCCTGCTGCTGCCGGCGGTGGAGCTGCTGCCGGGAGCGGAAAAGGCCGCCGTCTTCGAGTACTTCCCCGCCAACGCCCTGCTGTGCCTCAGCGAGGCGGGCCGGGTGGGCGAACGGGTGAAAAACGTCCTCTGGCAGGCCCGGGAGGACACGGAGTCCCTGCTGGCCGCCGGGGAGCCGGAGGGGGACCTGACGGCGCTGCTCCTCAGCCAGAGCGAGTGGCAGGAGCAGCTGGACCGCTTCGCCGTGTGTATGCTGGAATCCCTGCCCACCTCCCGTTACCCCCTGCCGCCCAGGACGCTGCTGTCCATCAACGCCAAGCAGCTGAGCGCTTACGGCGGCAGCATCGAGACGGCCGCGGGGGACCTGGAGCACTACCGGGAATCGGGATACCGGACGGTGCTGCTGTGCGGCAACGCGCCCCGGGCCAGAAATTTGCAGAGGATGCTCTTCGAGCGGGACATCCCCGCCGCGCTGGACCTGGCCTGCGGGGAGATGCCCGGGCCGGGGGAGGTGCGGGTCTGCGTGGGAGCGCTCTCCGCGGGCGCGGAGTATCCTCAGGTCTCCCTGGCAGTGCTGACGGAGGGACAGCTCACCGCCGCCACCTCCGGGAAGCAGCCCGCGCGGCGGAGCCAGAAGGGCAGCAGGCAGAAGCTCCTCAGCTATACGGACCTGGCCGTGGGGGACCTGGTGGTCCACGCCGCCCACGGCGTGGGCCGGTTCGACGGCATCCGGAAGATGCCCGTGGACGGGGTGGAGAAGGACTACATCCTGATCTCCTACGCCGGGGGGGACAGCCTCTACGTCCCCGCCACGGGGCTGGATCAGGTCAGCAAGTATATCGGCGGCACCGGGCTGGGCAGCGACGGCGAGTCCAGGCCCGTGAAGCTCAATAAGCTGGGCGGCACCGACTGGCACAAGCAGAAGACCAAGGCCAAGGCCGCCGCCAAGGACCTGGCCAAGGGGCTCATCGCCCTGTACGCCGAGCGGCAGCGCCGCCCCGGTTTCGCCTTTTCGCCGGATTCGCCCTGGCAGCTGGAATTCGAGGAGGCCTTCGACTACGCGGAGACCGACGACCAGCTGCGCTGTATCGCGGAGATCAAGAAGGATATGGAAAAGCCGGTGCCCATGGACCGGCTCCTGTGCGGGGACGTGGGCTACGGCAAGACGGAGGTGGCCCTGCGGGCGGTGATGAAGTGCATCCTGGACGGGAAGCAGGCGGCGATACTGGCCCCCACCACCGTCCTGGCCCAGCAGCATTTTACCACGGCGTGCAACCGGTTCCGATCCTTCCCGGTGGAGATCCGGGTGCTCAGCCGGTTCCAGACCGCCGCCCAGACGCGGCAGATCCTCTACGACCTGCAGGCGGGAAAGGTGGACCTGCTCATCGGCACCCACAAGCTGCTCCAGAAGAGCGTGGTGTTCAAGGACCTGGGGCTGCTGGTGGTGGACGAGGAGCAGCGCTTCGGCGTCAGCCACAAAGAGAAGCTCAAGGAGATGAGCAAGCAGGTGGACGTGCTCACCCTGTCCGCCACGCCCATCCCCAGAACGCTGAACATGGCGCTGTCCGGCATCCGGGATATGTCCACCCTGGAGGAGCCGCCCCAGAACCGTCAGCCGGTGCAGACCTACGTGGTGGAGCACGACTGGCGGATGATCGGGGACGCCATGCGGCGGGAGGTGGACCGGGGCGGACAGGTCTACTACCTCCACAACCGGGTGGAATCCATCGACTCCGTCGCCGCCCAGATCCAGCGCCTGGTGGGCGAGGACGCCCGGGTGGTGACGGGCCACGGGCGCATGGACGAGAAGCAGCTCAGCTCCGTCATGCAGCAGATGGTGGAGGGGGAGGCCCAGGTCCTGGTGTGTACCACCATCATCGAGACGGGCATCGACATCGCCAACGTGAACACTCTGGTCATCGAGGACGCGGACAAGATGGGGCTGGCTCAGCTCCACCAGATCCGGGGGCGCATCGGGCGCAGCTCCCGGCGGGCGTATGCGTATATGACCTACCGGCCGGGGAAGATCCTGTCGGAGATCGCATCCAAGCGGCTGACGGCCATCAAGGAGTACGTGGAGTTCGGCTCCGGGTTCAAGATCGCCATGCGGGACCTGGAGATCCGGGGGGCGGGGAACCTGCTGGGCCCGGAACAGTCCGGATATATGATGAGCGTGGGCTACGACATCTACCTCCAGCTGCTGGAGGACGCGGTGCTGGAGGAAAAGGGGGAGAAGAAGAAGGTCACCGAGTGCTCCGCCGATCTGGCCGTGTCCGCCAACATCCCCAGCAATTACGTGCCGTCCAACCAGCAGCGCATGGACCTCTACCGGCGCATCGCCGCCATCCGGGGCCAGGAGGACGCCTCCGACCTGCTGGACGAGCTGATGGACCGGTACGGCGATCCCCCCAAGACCGTTTACGCCCTGCTGGACGTGGCCATGCTCCGCGCCAGCGCCGCCCGGGCGGGCATCTGCGACATCTCCCAGCATGAGCGGCAGATCAAATTCGTCCTCAGTGACTTCTCCGCGGAGGCCATCGCCGCGCTGGTCACCGGGGCCAAGTACCGCCGCCGTCTGGTGGTCAACGCCGGGGAGATCCCCTCGCTGACCCTGACCCTCCAGCCCAAGGAGAAGGTGCTGGAGACCTCCCTGGCTATGGTGGAGGACCTGCTCCTTGCCATCGAGAGCGGGGCGGGGAAGGGCGAAGAATAACTGTACAAATGTTTTGCCCGGCGTGAGCCGGGAGAAAGGAGCCTTCTTATGACAGATCAGGAAAATTTGCAGGTCCAGCAGATTCTTTTCGACATCTACAGCGGCATCCTGTTCAACAACCAGGCGTTTGCGGACAGCGGAGAAAAGGCGGAGATCACCTATGACTTTACCTGTCCGGAGTATAAGGCGCTCATTGAGAAATACGGCATCGATGGGATCGCCGGGGAGGGCACGGCCTTTGCGCGGGGCGTCCGGCTGATGCACTGGATGGCTCCCAGGCTGACCCACAAGGGCGATTATGACAATCACGTCCCGTTTAATTCTCTCGACCTGTTGGAATACAGCCTGAATAAACCGGAGCAGGGGATCAACTGCCGGAATAAATCCATCATCCTGACGGAGTGCTGTCTGGCGCTGGGCATCTATGCCCGCCGGGTATATATCATGCCCTATTCTCCCTACGATGGCGACAACCACGTAGTTTCGGAGATCTATGACCCGGAGCTGGGGAAATGGGTGATGCTGGACCCCACCACGGGCTGCTATTTTATCGACCGGAACGACGTGCCCCTGTCGCTCCTGGAGATCCGGGACCGCTTCGCCAACCTGCAATACGCCGCGGCAGTGGAGGCGGGGGCGGATACCGCCGATAAGAACGCCCTCTGGGAGGGGAACATCTGGTATAACGCCTATACCGCCAAGAATCTGTTCCGGTTCATGGTGGACGGGATAAACGGGTTCGGCCAGGGGGACAAGCAGACCCTGTACTTCTCTCCTGCGGGCTGCAGCGTGAAGCAGAGCCGCCTGGCAAACATCCGCTACCGTTATGAGCGATACGCTTCTCCGGAGGATGAGGATACGCAGAAGAAATTTGCGGAGGAGACGGACAAAGCGAACGCCAGGCCGGAACCTCCCGCCCACAGCGTCTCCCTCCTCGCCGCTTCGCCACAACAAAAGAAAGAAGGTTTGCCCCATGAAAAGTGACTCCCTGAAGCTGGGTCCCCAGAACGCCCCCCACCGGGCGCTATACCACGCCCTGGGCTTGACGGAGGAGGAGATCAGGAGGCCCCTGGTGGGCGTGGTTAGCTCCTACAACGAGATCGTCCCCGGCCACATGAACATCGACAAGATCGTGGACGCGGTGAAGCTTGGCGTGGCTATGGCCGGGGGCACCCCCATCGTCTTCCCCGCCATCGCCGTCTGCGACGGCATCGCCATGGGCCACCAGGGGATGAAATACTCCCTGGTCACCCGGGACCTCATCGCCGACTCCACCGAGGCCATGGTCCTGGCCCACGGCTTCGACGCCCTGGTGATGGTCCCCAACTGCGACAAGAACGTCCCCGGCCTCCTCATGGCGGCGGCGAGGCTGAACATCCCCGCCGTCTTCGTCAGCGGCGGACCCATGCTGGCGGGCCGCGTCGACGGCGGCAGAGCCAGCTTCTCCACCATCTCCGAGGCGGTGGGGATGTATAACGCCGGGAAGATGAGCGGGGAGAAGCTGCGGGAGTATGAGTGTAAGACCTGCCCCACCTGCGGGTCCTGCTCCGGCATGTATACCGCCAACTCCATGAACTGCCTCACCGAGGCCCTGGGCATGGGGCTCAGGGGCAACGGCACCATTCCCGCCGTGTACTCCGCCCGGATCGAGCTGGCAAAGCACGCGGGCATGGCGGTGATGGAGATGCTGCAAAGGAACATCCGCCCCCGGGACATCTTGACGGAGGCCGCCTTCCGCAACGCCCTCACCGTGGACATGGCCCTTGGCTGCTCCACCAACAGTATGCTCCATCTCCCCGCCATTGCCCACGAGTGCGGCATCGAGATCGATCTGGACATCGCCAACGCCATCAGCGAAAAGACCCCCAACCTCTGCCATCTGGCCCCCGCCGGACAGACCTACATGGAGCAGCTGGACGAGGCGGGCGGCGTCTACGCCGTGATGCACGAGCTGTCCAGAAAGGGCCTGCTGGACCTTTCCTGCCTCACCGTCACCGGGAAGACCGTGGGGGAGAATATCGCCGGGTGCGAAAACCGGGACCGGGAGGTTATCCGGCCCGTTGAGGCTCCCTACAGTGAGACTGGCGGCATCGCCGTACTGCGGGGCAGTCTGGCCCCGGAGGGCAGCGTGGTGAAGCGCTCCGCCGTAGCGCCGGAGATGCTGGTCCACGAAGGTCCCGCCCGGGTCTTCGAGTGCGAGGAGGACGCCCAGGCGGCCATTAACGCCGGGGACATCCATCCCGGGGACGTGGTGGTCATCCGCTACGAGGGACCCAGGGGCGGGCCCGGTATGCGGGAGATGCTCAACCCCACCTCCGCCATCATGGGCATGGGGCTGGGCTCCAGCGTGGCCCTCATCACCGACGGACGGTTTTCCGGGGCCACCCGGGGGGCCTGCATCGGCCACGTGTCCCCGGAGGCCGCCAGCGGCGGCCCCATCGGCGTAGTCCGGGAGGGGGATATCATCCGCATTGATATCCCCGGCAATCGGCTGGAGCTGCTGGTCGGCGAGGAGGAGCTTGCGGCGCGGATGCGGGACTTCGTGCCGAAAAAGAAGGAGCTTTCCGGTTACCTCAAACGCTATGCCGCCCTGGTATCCAGCGGCGCGTCAGGGGCGGTGGTGAACTGATATGAAGCTGCACACATTGGAATCCCGCCTTCAGGCTCTGGCCGTCTTCCGGGCGCTGCTGGACGACCCGGTGGTGAAGGCCCTGCTGGCCTGTCTGGCGCACAATATTGACGGCGCGACCTGGGATGCCCTGGGAGCCTACGGAGAATTCACCGCCCGGCTCTACCGGGGCGGCGGCGATCTGGCACGGTACGTCCAGCGGCTGGTGGAGGAGGACGACAACGTCTGCATCCGGGCCGTGGGCCGGGGGGAGACGCCTCCGGCGTATCTGACGGACAGCGTGGAGGAGGAGCTGAAAACCCTGCAAATGGCGGCGGACCTGACGCCGGAAGCTCTGACGCTTCCCCTGCTGGAGACTGATAAGGCCTATCTGCCCCGGTTCGGCACGTCGGAGATCGATCTGGCGGCGCTGTACCGGCAGCGGCTGGAGAATGTGGGCCGGTGCGGCTGGGGCGTCTATGCGGGTCACCATATGTTCTGCCTCGATGGCGAAGGGCGCATCGTCCCGGTGGGACACCCGGATGCCATATGCCTGGAGGACCTGGTGGGCTATGAGCGGGAGCGGGAACTGGTGCTGGACAACCTCCGGGCCCTGCTGGAGGGCAGGAGCGCCGCCAACATGCTCCTCACCGGCGATGCGGGCACCGGAAAGTCCTCCACCGTCAAGGCGGCGGGGAACGCGCTGAAGGGGGAGGGCCTGCGGATCATCGAGGTCCGCCGGGATCAGCTGGGGCACATTCCCGCCCTGCTGGACGAACTCAGCGGGAACCCCCTGAAATTCATTCTTTTCATCGACGATCTGTCCTTCCGGAAGGACGATGACAGTTACAGCGCCCTGAAAGCGGTGCTGGAGGGTTCCGTCTCCGCCCGCAGCCGCAACGTGATCCTCTGTGCCACCAGCAACCGGCGGCACATCGTCAAGGAGAAGTTCTCCGACCGGGAGGGGGACGACATCCACCGCAGCGACGCCATGCAGGAGACCGTGTCCCTGGCGGACCGGTTCGGACTGCACGTCACCTTCCAGCGGCCGGGGAAGGACGATTATCTGACCATCGTCCACGCCCTTGCCCAGAGGCAGGGGGTGGACAGTCCAGAGCTGGACGCGGCGGCGGAGCGGTTCGCGCTCCTGCGGGGAGGCCGGTCTCCCCGGCTGGCGCGGCAGTTTGTGGACAGCCTGACGGCGGTCAGGGTGTGAAAGCGACTTTGCAGGTGGCGCGCCAATGGACTTATCCACAAAATCGTATTTGGATGGAACGATATGATGAACGTGACGGTAAAAGAGCTGGAAGCATATTTGCTCGACCACTATGGCAGCGGCGGGATCGACCAGAGTTTATTTATGAAGCTTGTGGAAGAGATCGGCGAGGTTGCCGAAGTTCTCAATAAAAAAGCGGGAAGAAAAGCCCGTGGCAGTGAGGATTTGCAGCGTCAGCTGGGGAATGAGCTGGCGGACGTGATCCATTACGCGGTCGCCATTGCCGCGCTGAATGGTCTTGATATGAATGAGATCATTCTGGAAAAGGATAAAGCCGCTTCCGTAAAATACGGTCACAGAACGAATCTGGAGCAGTTTATCCTTGATAAGAGGGGTGAACAGTCAGGCGCTGCCGGTAATGGGCAAAGTTAATGCAGTTGAAAAAGGGCAGGACAGTCCCCGGCGGACTGTCCTGCCCTTTTCTTCTCTGTGAAGCCTTCCCTTTCGGAGGGCGTCATTTTTGACTGTTGGTCACGCCAGCTCTTCCGTCAAACGGCAGATCTCGTCGATATAGCCGCTGATGGTCTCGATGGTGTCCAGCAGGGGGGCGTCGGTGGAGATGTCCACGCCTGCCATCCGTGCCAGCTCCAGGGGCGTCCTGGTGCCGCCCGCCGCCAGGACCTTCTTCCAGTCCTCCACGGCGGGAGCGCCCTCGGCCTCGATGCGCTTGCAGGCCTGGGTGGCTACCGTGAGCCCCGCGCTGTAGGTGTAGGAGTACAGGCCCATGTAGTAGTGGGGCTGGCGCATCCAGGTCAGCTCCGCGCCCTCGGTGAGCTCTACGGCATCCCCCCAGAATTTTTCCAGGGTCTCCTTCATGATCCGGTTCAGCGTCTCGGCCTGGACGCCGCCGCCGGCGTCCACGATCTTATAGACCTCCCGCTGGTAGGCCGCCTCCAGCAGATGCGTGACAAAGTTGTGGTAGTAGGTGTTCCCCACCATGTTGCTGAGGACCCACCGGCGGAAGCGCTTGTCCGGGTTGGTTTTCAGCAGATAGTGGGCCAGCAGGAGTTCGTTCATGGTGGAGGGGGCTTCCACAAAGTAGGTGGAGACGTTGGTGCCGAAGACGGACTGGGCGGCGTTGCAGGCCTTGAAGTGGCCCGCGTGGCCCAGCTCGTGAGCCAGAGTAAACACATCGCTCATCTGCCCGTGCCAGCTCAGAAGGATGAAGGAGTGGCTGCCATAGGGGCTGGCGCAGAAGCCGCCGGTGGATTTGCCCTGATTCTGGGCGAAGTCCACCCAGCGCTCCCGGTAGGCGGCGCGGATCATCTCCTGGTAGTCCTCCCCCATGATGGAGAGGCCCTCGACGATATACTTCTGGGATTCCTCAATGGTTACCGGGGGCACGTAGCCTGGGTCCACAGGCAGCTTCAGGTCCGCGTAGGTCATTTTGTCCAGGCCGTGGATCTTTTGCAGGAGCTTGGCGTACTTCCGCATGTGGGGGGCCAGCTTCTCCATGATGAGGTCGATCTGGCGGTCGTACAGGCTCCGGTCCACCTTCTGCCAGAAGAGCAGATAGTCAAATACGGACTTGTGGCCCCGCTGGTCCGCGATGATCTTCTCTCCCTGCACGTTGGCCTGATAGGCGGCGGCGGTGACGTTCTCGTACTCCCGAAGCTTTCCGTAGAACGCCTTGTACGCCTCCCGCCGCACGTCGGTGCGGGGGTCGTACTCGTACTTGTCCTCATAGAGGGAGTAGCCCAGCGGATGCTCCTCGCCGTCCGCCTGGAAGGAGGGGAACTTCATGTCCGCCAGCTTGGCCATGTTGTAGATATCATAGGGGGCGTTGATGGCGGGGCGCAGGGCCGCCAGGACGCGCTCGGTCTCCGGCTGGAGCTGATAGGGCTTCTGACGCAGCAGGTCCTCCAGATAGGGCTGGTTGGGGCCCCCCTGGGCGATGGCCTGACGCAGAAGGGACTCGTCCTGGGCGATGATCTCGCTGTCGATGAAGCTCAGGCGGCTGGCCATCTGGGCGTCCAGGCGGCTGAGGGTGTCATTGCGCTCCTGAAGGGCGGCATCGCCGTAGTCCACGGAGGCGGCCAGACTGGAATACTGCACGGTGAGGATCATCAGCTCCTCCCACTCCCGGAATTTGTCCAGACAGCCGTGGACGGCCTCCGCCGTGGTCAGCTTTCCCTTGTAGGTTTGCTCGATTTCCTCCGACAGCCGGCGGACCTTCTCCACGTCCGACTTCCACTTCGCCTCGTCGTCGTAAATGGCCGTCAGGTCCCAGGTCAGCTCCACCGGGACGTCCTTGCGCTGCATCAGTTCCATCGTTTTATCCTCCTTGTTCTGTCATGGGGCGGGCGCTCCATGGAAATTCGTCCTATTCTATCACAGGGGACGGCGGCTGTCAAACCGGGAGACGGGAAACGAGGACCGGGCCGGAAGCATTTGCTTCCGGCCCGGCTGCTAGGTGTTATTGCTTGGGGTTGGCGCGATCAGGATCAGTTGCCCTCGGAGGGGTCCTGGGTCTCGGCTTCGGTCTCGGTCCCGGCGTCAGAGGCGGAGGCGCCGTTATTGGCGGTCCACTCTGCCAGCAGGGCGGTCCAGTCCTTGGCCTCGGTCAGCTCCGTCCAGAGCTCGGTGACGCCGTCCTCGCCGCGCTCATGGCCGTGGTCGATGGTGGCCTCCTGGACGGCGGCGTAGTACCAGGTACCAGACGGGTTGTCGCTCCAGGTCTTCATGCCGGAGAGCATGTTGTCCGCATCAGCGGTGCGGTCCAGCATCCGGTTCACAAGGACCATGACCTCGGCGCGGTTGATGGGATCGTTGGGGCGGAAGCTGTTGCCGTCGCCCTTGACCCACCCGGCCTTGACGGCGAGGCGGATCTCCTTGGCGGCCCAGTGACCGGCCGTGTCGGAGAAGTCGCCGGTGCCGTCGTCGGTCACGTCATTGCTGACGAACCGGGCGGCGATGGCGGCAAACTCGGCGCGGGTGATGGGCGCGTTGGGCTTCACGCTGCCGTCGGCATAGCCCTTGAGGATGCCGGCCGCAGCGGCTGTGGAAATTGCGGTGCTGTACCATGCGTCCGCCTCCGCGTCAGTGAAGCTGTTGGAGGTGGACCAGTTGGCCACGCGGTACTCCTCCGTCATCAGGCGGAAGAAGATGGTGGCCACCTCGGCGCGGGTGATGTTGTTCATGGGACGCACCGTGCCGTCGGGATAACCGGTGATATACGCGAAGTGCTCCGTGTCGTTCAGCCCCGTCATGTTGGCCAGAGGGACCTCGTTATCCGTAATGGTCGTGCCGGGGTCACGAGGCGTCGGGTTGTCGGGGATGGGCGTGGGAGTAGGCGTAGGCGTGGGGGTAGGCGTGGGGATCACCGGAGCAGGCAGCTGGGCGATGGGCCGGGTCTCCGCGCGCTGGCAGACCGTGCAGGTACGGGTCTCCACGCCGGGAGCGGCGGTGGTGGCCGGGGTGGTCACTACCCATGCGCCCCAGGTATGTTCACCAGTGGCGGGGATAACTTCGCTGTCCGTAGCATCACAGCCGGGGACCGTACAGCTGTGGACCCGCAGGCCATCGCTGCCGCAGGTAGCCTCTCTCGTCACGTTCCACACACCCCAAGTATGGTCATGCGTGGAAAGCGCCCATGCTGCAGTCAAGGTGATGTTGCCCGTAACAGGTGTGCTGAGATCGTAGATCGCGCCGTTCAGCCTCCAGCCCATGAACTCGTAGCCCTGGCGGCTGGGCGTGCCTTTGAAAGAAGGAGCGGTCTTGCCGTTCAGGACATTGCTGGGCTGATCGGCAAAAATCTCTTCGCCATCCACACCGTCGGTGTAGGTGACGGTCCACAGGGTGCGGTCCAGCTTGACCAGATCCAGGTCCAGCTCCGCATACGTACCGGCTTCACAGCCGAAGGTCACTTTGCCGTTGTTCACGGTAAAGCTCTGCGGTCCGGTCTTCTGGGCGTTCTCCTCTGTCAGGGTCATGCGGTAGCGCAGGGTGTGCTTGGTGAAAGGCATACCGGTGACCGTCCAGGTGATGGTGTGGGTGCTTGGATCGTAGGACGCCTCGCCAGCGCTCGGGCTGACCTCCAGACCATCCACGTTCGTAAAGTCTGCACTCACGGGGATGGTCACAGTATTGGTGGGGTATGCGGAGGCAAATGCCTTGTTCATGGCCTTGCCGAAGCTCTCGGTGTCGGTGGACTCATAAACGGTGTTCTCGCCGCAGACCGCCTGCATCCTGGCCAGAGCCGTATCATGCTGCGCAGCCGTGGGGGAATGCAGCACGCCGTAGATGGGGACGCCGGAGGCCCTGATCTGAGCGGCGGCCGTCGTTCCTTCCATGTCGCCAGAACCGTTCGCAGTAGGAGCGCCATCGGACAGGAAGACTACCACCATATTGCGGCCAGAGTTGCTCGATACCAACTTCGCTGCCTCTTGCAGACCCAGACCGTAGTCGGTGTTTTCGTTGAGAGGCTCCAGAGACAAGATGTGTCCTTCTGCTGCACTGGTATCACTTGTGAAGCCCATAGTCTTTACCGTCTGGTCGTCTTTGAACAGTCCGCCAAAGGTGACGATGGCCACCCGGCAGTCGTAGCCCGCAGAACCCAACAGCTGACCAGTCATGTCCAGCAGTTTGGACTGCATGTCGTAGAACCGGGCGTTGCTGTCAACCGAGTTGCCCAGCTGGGCCATGGAAGCGGACAGATCGGCCACAAAGATGTAGTCCATCTGCTGCTCGGCGGTGTAGTAGGCATCCACCTGGACCTCCGCCTCAACGGAATTGATGGTATCGCTCCAACGGACCTGCTCTACAAGCTGAGTACCATTGTCGTACTTATCCCAGTTTTTGCTCTTGCCAACACCGCTGCCGTCCCAGCCGGAGGCATCGGGAGACAGCTCCACGATCTCCTCTGCGCTGTCCAGCGTGAAGGTGCCCGCCAGAATGGCCTTCATACGCTCCATCATCTCAACGCTGCCGTTGTAGCCCATTTTGGTCAGGGCTGCGGCAGGCAGGCCGGTGAGGCTCTTGCAGCCGTAGAATGCAAAGCCGCCGATGCGGTCCTTCACATTTTCCAGACTGTCGACATTTTTCAAGCTCTCACAGCCCCAGAAGGCGTATTGATCGATGGTGCCGACACTGCCCATAGTAACGCTCTGCAGGCCAGTGCAGTTGTAGAAGGCGTACTGACCGATGGTATCGGCCGTGCCAATTTCAACGGTCTCCAGGCTCTTGCAGCTGGCGAAAGCATTCTTGCCAATGGTGCCGATGTTGTCCATGGTGGCAGTCTTCAAGTTACTGCTGCTGAGGAACGCCTGCTCACCAATGGTCTTGATGTCCTTCAAGGTGACGTTCTCCAGGCTGGTGCAACCGTGGAACACCTGCTGACCAATGGTGTCGATGCTCTCCATGGTCACAGTCTTCAGACTGGTGCAGCCGTTGAACATCTGGGTATTGATGGTGCTAAAGTTCTTCAGTTCCACCGCCGTCAGGCCGGTGCAGCAATAGAACATCGTGGCACCCAAACTGCCAATGCCAGCGGACTCGCCGTCCAGCTTCAGCTCAGTCAGGCCTATGCAATAGGAGAATGGCGACCTGTCGAAAGCGTTCACATTGGTCATATCCAGTCCCTCGCTGGTCAGCGCAGAACACTGACGGAACGCCTCTGCGCCAACAAGCTCGATGCTATTCAGAGACAGGCTGGTCAGCGCCTTGTTCTCGGAAAAAGCATTAGACTGGAGCGTTCCAACATTTGCCAAGCTTACACTAGTCAAACAGGGAAGTCCCATAAATGCATGGCTGCCAATGGTGGTTGTGCCAGCAATGGTGACTGTTTCCAGAGCCTTCCATAGGCTCTTATGAAAGGCATATGGCGCAACATTTTGGACATCCTTGAGTACAAGGGCCCTGACACTGGCTGCATTGGTGCCCAGTTCTTTCACATAGGCAAGCGCAGCTGGTTGATCCAGTGACTCTACGTCATTGATGGTCAGGGTGGAGGTTTCCGCGTCCCAGCTGATCTTTTCCTCGGTTTCCTGTTCGATTGCTTGGATTTTTTCGGAAACCACCTTCATTTGACTAACCGCCGCAACGACATCCGCCAGTGCCTTATCAGCCTCAGGCAGAACGTCATATGCTTCCTGGCAAGCATCAACTAATGCTTGAAGTGCCGCGATTTCCTCAGCAGTGGCCTTAGCCGGGAGTTCCTCCTCAGCGGGCAGAGCATTCACTGCATCCAGAAATGCCTGAACCTGGGCGGAGATTTCAGCAGTGATATCCTTGCCCGTACAGGAACTCAGGCCTGTGCCATCAATGCCGCAGACGGGGCAATCGGTGTTGATGGACTCCTCGCTGCACTTGCTTTCACAGGTACACACAGGTTCCTGCTCGCTTCCCTCGACAGCGTTGCTATCCTCGGTGGTGTCATCGCCTTCGGTGGTGTTGTTATCCTCGGTAGTGCCATCACCTTCGGCAGTGTTACTGTCCTCGGTGGTGTCATCGCCTTCGGCAGTGTTGCTGTCCTCGGTGGTGTCATCGCCTTCGGCAGTGTTGCTGTCTTCGATGGTGTCATCGCCCTCGGTAGCGCTGCTATCCTCGGTGGTGCCATCATCTTCGATAATGCTGCCTTCTTCGATGCTGGTGCTGGGATCAGATCGATCATCAGTGCCAGCGGATTCCTCCTCCGCCGCGAAAGCGGTGACCTGCACGAGGCTCAGGCACATCGTCAACGCGAGGAAAAGTGCAAGTATACGCTTGCGGAAATTATTCGTTTTGCTCATCTATTTCTTCCTTTCTTTGCACATTTCGGACGCAAAGAGTCCGGCGGCCGGGCTGGCATGGCGCGTTTTCCGTACTTTTTCGCGCTTTAGCCCCCATGACTTTGCAGTCCCACGGTTTCCCGTGGTTTGCGCAATCGCAACCCGGCGAGCGTAGCGAAGTTTCCTTCACCGTAGCCCCGTAGCTTTGCCGTCCCATCGTTTCCAATGGTTTGCCACGCACCTCTCGTGGTATCGCTCCGCCGCCGCCGGTGCCCCTGGCGCGCGTCTTCGCCCCTGGCGGATCTCCTGTGGCATGGACATTCCCCCCTAAAATAATATCGTCGGACTCCGTTTGGACATATATGCCTGCCTCCCCGGCGTGGGGTACGGGGCCGGACGACATAACGAATGGAACGGGAGCGCGGGACCCCGGCGGTCAGCCAACGTCCTCGAATTCCGCCAGGAATGGCAGGAACAGCTCCTCCTCGGCCTGCTTGCGGGCCTGCACGGCGTCGTCAAAGTTCTGATAGCAGCCCAGGTAATGACGCCTGCCCTTGAAACAGATGGAGGCCCGCCAGCGCTGCTTGCGCTTCAGCCAGTCTACGCCGGGCACGCCGCTGGTGTTGTTGCACCGCAGCGTGCTGGCCCGGATCATTTCTACGCAGGTGCCGTCTACATAGGTCAGGCTGGACCGCCCCAGCACGTCCAGCGACGCGCCGAAGTTCTTGATATCGCAGCCACAGGAAGTCCGCCGCCCGTCCCGGAGGTGCTTGGTGGTCACCACGGCCTCCTGGCCGCAGTCGCACCGGCACCGCCATGCGGTATAGCGTCCGATATTCTCTGCCGGAGCCAGCGCGATCAGCTTTCCGAACCGCTGCCCCGTCAGATCCAGCTTCTTCCTTGAGTGGCTCACGACGTTTAGAACCTCCTTGTGGACAAAATTTCTATTTTGTTTCAATGGTGCCCGCTTTTAGGAAACACAGAATAAATATGATACAAAAAACGGCAAAAAACTTGAGGGCTGCAAATTTTTCTTCTTGCAGTCCGTGGATTTTTGCGTTTTTTTCGTTGATTCGCTGATTTTGAGAAAACTATCTTTTATTATAAAATGATTGTGCTATAATAGAAACAGCCAAAATATGTATGACGCAAGGACAAAATAGAAATTTTGTCAACATGACGAAGTCACGTCACTAATCCAAGCTTTTCCATCTGCCTCGCGTGTTCGGCGCCGGTGGTCATCAAATAGATCCGGGTGGTGTCGATGGAGGAGTGGCCCAGCACGTCCGCCAGCTTTACGATGTCGCGGCAGGCCCGATAGAACGCCGTGGCAAACAGATGGCGGAGATTATGGGGAAAGACTTTCGACGCCTCCACCCCCGCCTCTTTGCACAGCGCCTTCATCTCCCGCCAGATCTGCCTGCGGGAGACCGGCGCGCCGCTTCTGGTGAGAAAGATCTCGCCGGAGGCGGTCTTTTGCTTTCTGGCGTACTTGAGGAGCTTCCGGCAGAGCTTCGACGGGAGAAGGATGGTGCGGATCTTGCCTTTCAGCCGTATTTCCGTCCGTCCCGCCCGGGCGGCCTCCACGGTGATATATTGGACCTCCGAGACGCGGATGCCGGTGGCGCAGATGGTCTCCATCAGCAGCGCCAGCCGCTCCCGCCCCAGGCCCGCCGCGGCGTCCAGGAGCCGCTGGTACTCGCCCCGGGTCAATTCCCGGCGCTGCTCCCGGAACGTCCGGCGCTGGATGCGGAGGGAACGGACCCTGCACTCCTCCCGGCCCAGGAATTTCAGCAGGCGGTTGACGGCGGAGAGCATGGAGTTGACGGTGGCCGGGGCGTAGCCCTTCTGGAGCAGGTGCTCCCGCCATTGGGCGGCGGCCTCCGGGGTCAGCGCCCGGTCCCCCAGCCAGAGGGCGAAGCCGGTGCAGTCGTGAAGGTACTTGCCGGCTGTTCCGGAGGAGCGGTCCTCCTGGCGCAGATGGGCGGAAAAGACGGAGAGTTCCCTGGAAGAGATAGTCATAGATAGACCTCCTTTGTGTGATGCTCATATTTTCACACAAAAGCGGGCAAAGTTGCATGGGAAATGGAAATTTTAAGAATATCCATTGCTGACGGCCGGACAGGAAGGCCTCTGCCCCTTGACAGGGAAATCCATTTTGCGAAAACAATGCCGCGTTGGCAGGGCGCGCCGGGGTCGTCGCGCCCTACAGACACAAAATTGATCTCTCTCATCCCTTGAATTTCCTCTTTGACATATCCGCGCAATAATAGTACAATAGAATGGCAACTTTAGGAAACAGGAGTGATATCTACGCCGCACTATTTCTATGAGACTGCCATAGCCTACTCCGATCTGGGCACCGACCGGCGGCTGAGCCACAAGGGCCTGCTGCGGATCCTGCAGGAAGCCGCCTCGGTGGCCTCCGACGACGTGGGCTTCGGCTTGAAGGATGCCAACGAGGTCCACTGGATCCTCAGCAGCTGGCGGCTCCGGATGAAGGAGCGTCCCGCCTGGCGCGCGCCCCTGCGGGTGGAGACCTGGCCCAGGACCATGGACGGCTTCCTCTCGGACCGGGACTTCCTGGTCTGGGACGGGGACCGGGAGATCGCCCGGGGGACCAGCCGCTGGGTGCTGGTGAACATGGCGACCGGCAGGATCACCCGGATCAACGATGCCGTCAGGAACGCCTATGGAGCGCAGCTGGATGGGCTGGAGCTCTTCGCGGGCGCCCAGGACGTGCCCGGCGGCGGAAAGACGCCGGAGGACGCCCCCGCCGCCTTCCGGACCACCGTGGGCCGCCGGGACATCGACACCAACCAGCATGTGAACAACCTCCACTATCTGGACTACGCCCTGGAGGCCCTGCCGGAGGAGGTCTACCGGGATCTGCCGGAGACTGTGGACATCTCCTTCCGGAAGCAGATCCTGCTGGGCACGCCCATCCAGTGCCTGTACGCCAGGACGGAGGATGGGAAGCATCAGGTGGAGATCCGCAGCGAGAGCGGCGGAAAGCTGACCCGCCACGCCTTTGTGTGGTTCTATTGACGATACAATACGGATAAGGAGAACCTTTTGATGAACGATCTTCTTCATTTTCTGGACCAGAGCCCCAGCCGGTTCCACGCGGTGGACTGCCTCCGCCGGGAGCTGGAGGGGGCGGGCTATACGCCGCTTTCGGAGGGGCGGGGCTGGAGCATCGTCCCCGGCGGGAAGTATTACGCTGTCCGGGGCGGGTCGGCGCTGATCGCCTTCCGGGTCCCGGCGGGAGAGGCCCGGGGCTTCATGATCTCCGCCAGCCACTCCGACTCCCCCTCCTTCCGGATCAAGGAAAACGCGGAGCTGGCAGGGCCGGAGGGCTATCTGCGGCTGAACACGGAGCGCTACGGCGGGATGCTGTTCGCCCCCTGGCTGGACAGGCCCCTCACCGTGGCGGGCCGGGTGCTGGCGCGGGCCGGGGAGGGCATCGAGACCAGACTGGTCTACGTGGACCGGGACCTGCTGATGATCCCCAACGTGGCGGTCCACATGAACCGGGCGGCCAACGACGGCTTCAAGTACGACCCCAAGTGCGACATGGTGCCCCTGATGGGGCTGGGGACGGAGAAGGGGGCCTTCCGGGCCGTCGTGGCGGAGTACGCCGGGTGTAAGGCGGAGGACATCCTGGGGACGGACCTGTTCCTCTGCCCCCGCCAAAAGGCGATGGTCTGGGGCGCTGGGAACGAGTTCGTCTCCTCCCCCAGGCTGGACGACCTCCAGTGCGCCTGGGGCTGCTTCCGGGGATTCATGGCGGCGGAGGAGAGCGCCTCCATCCCGGTGTTCGCCCTGCTGGACAACGAGGAGGTGGGAAGCCTCACCAAGCAGGGAGCCGACGGCACCTTCCTGGCGGACGTGGTCGCGCGGGTCTGCGCCGCTCTGGAGCTGGACCGGGCGGCGGCGACGGCCAACAGCTTCCTGGTCTCCGCCGACAATGCCCACGCCGTCCACCCCAACCATCCGGAGTACCATGACGCCACCCACCGCCCCGCCATGAACGCCGGCGTGGTCATCAAGCACGGCGTCCGGTACGCTACGGACGGGGTGTCTCAGGCGGTGTTCACCGCCCTGTGCCAAAAGGCGGGGGTGCCGGTGCAGCACTTTGCCAACCGCTCCGACCTGCCCGGCGGCGGGACCCTGGGGCTCATCTCCACCTCCCACCTGTCGGTGAATACCGTGGACGTGGGGCTGGCCCAGCTGGCCATGCACTCCTGCTATGAGACGGCGGGAGCCAAGGACGCGGACTATCTCGTCCAGGCAATGACCGCCTTCTATGCCGCTTCCTTCCGGGAGGAGGACGGGCGGTTCACGTTGAGTAATTGAAAGGATATTATTTTTATGTGGTTTGACCAATCAGTCGTTTATCAGATTTATCCCCTGGGCCTGTGCGGCGCGCCGGAGTACAACGACGGCGTGCAGGAGCACCGCATCCTCCGGGTGCTGGACTGGGTGGAGCATATCAAGGAGGCCGGCGCCGATACCGTCCTCTTCAACCCCCTCTTCGACAGCGACAGGCACGGCTATGACACGCGGGATTACTTCCATGTAGACTGCCGCCTGGGCACGGACGAGGACTTCAAGCAGGTCTGCGACGCTCTCCATGAAGCCGGGCTGCGGGTGATGCTGGACGGGGTGTTCAACCATGTGGGCCGGGGATTCTGGGCCTTCCGGGACGTGCAGGAGAAGAAGTGGGACAGCCCCTGCAAGGACTGGTTCCGCATCGACTTCAACGGCAATACTGGGTATAACGACGGCTTCTGGTACGAGGCCTGGGAGGGGCACTACGAGCTGGTGAAGCTGAATCTGGACAACCCGGCGGTGGTCCGGCACCAGTTCGACGCCATCCGTTCCTGGGTGGACCAGTTCGATATTGACGGCCTGCGGCTGGACGTGGCCTACTGCCTCTCGCCGGACTATCTGCGGCAGCTGCGGGAGTTCACCGGCGGGCTCAAGGCGGACTTCGTCCTTATGGGGGAGACCCTCCACGGGGATTACAACCGCTGGATGAACGACGGGGCCTGCCACTCGGTGACCAACTACGAGTGCTACAAGGGGCTGTGGTCCAGCTTCAACTCCATGAACCTCTTCGAGATCGGGCACTCCCTGGCCCGGCAGTTCGGGCCGGAGAATTGGACCCTTTACAAGGGGAAGCATCTGCTGAGCTTCCTGGACAACCACGACGTGGAGCGCATCGCCAGTATGCTCTCCAACAAGGAGCATCTGCGGCCCGCTTACGGTGTCCTCTTCGGGATGCCCGGCGTTCCGGCGGTGTACTACGGCAGCGAGTGGGGCATCGAGGGAAAGAAGTCCCAGGGGGACGCCGCCCTGCGGCCCGCGATCGAGAAGCCGGAGGCCAACGAGCTGACGGCGTTCATCGCCCGGCTGGCGGAAGCGCATAAGAACAGCAAGGCGCTGTGCTACGGCTCCTATCGGAACGTGGTGCTGACCAACCATCAGATCATCTTCGAGCGAGCCTGTGACGGCGAGCGGGTGCTGGTGGCGGTCAACGCCGGCGGCGAGAGCTACACGGCTCATTTTGACGCGGGCTGCGGCATGGCGGAGGAGCTGATCAGCGGGCAGAAGCACGACTTCGGCGGCGGCAGCCAGCTGCCCCCCTACAGCGTGCAGTACTGGAAGATGGAGCGCTGAGCGCTCCGCCGCCGGAAACGGAAAAGGAGGATGGTCCATGGGAGAACAGGAGATCCGCGCTCTGCTGGAGCGGGTGCGCTCCGGCGAGACCGCGCCGGAGGAGGCGGCCCGGCTTCTCAGCCGGACGGCCTATGAGGACCTGGGGTACGCCAAGGTGGACCACCACCGGGCCGCGCGGCAAGGCGCGGCGGAGGTGATCTTCGGCCAGGGGAAGACGGCGGAGCAGATCGAGGGCATCGTCCGGTCCATGATGGGCCGGGGGGCGGAGAACATCATCGTCACCCGGCTCTCGGAGGAAAAGGAGGCCCTGCTGCGGGGGAAGGTCCCTTACCGCTATTCCGCCCAGGCGCGTCTGGCGGTGGCGAACCCGGCGGAGCGTCCCCTTACAGGGGACATCGCCGTGGTCAGCGCCGGGACCAGCGACCTGGCGGTCTGCGAGGAGGCCGCCCTCACCGCCGAGGCTTTGGGCAGCAGGGTCCACCGGGTCTACGACGCCGGGGTGGCCGGGCTCCATCGGCTGCTGGGTTCCCTGCCGGTGCTGGAGCAGGCCCGGTGCATCGTGGCCGTGGCGGGCATGGAGGGAGCGCTGCCCAGCGTGGTGGGCGGCCTGGTCGGCTGCCCGGTAATCGCCGTGCCGACCAGCGTGGGCTATGGGGCCAACCTGGGCGGGCTGGCGGCGCTGCTGGCCATGCTGAACTCCTGCGCCAGCGGGGTCAGCGTGGTGAACATCGACAACGGCTTCGGCGCGGGGTTTTTGGCCCATAGGATCAATCAGATGAAGGGGATATCGGAATGAGAACGCTGTATCTGGAGTGCGCCATGGGCGCGGCGGGGGACATGCTCATGGGCGCGCTCTACGAGCTGTGCCCGGAGAAGGAACGGTTCCTGGCGGATATGAACGCCCTGCTTCCCGGCGTGACGCTGGAGGCGGAGCCGGTACGGCGGCAGGGGATCGCCGGTACCCACATGCGGGTGGCGGTCCACGGCCATGAAGAGGGTCATGGGCATCCCCATGACCATGAGCATGAGCATCACCACCACGAGCACCGCTCCCTGGCGGATATCGAGGCCATGATCGACGCATTCCCCCTGCCCCAGCCGGTGCGGGAGAATGCCCGGCGGACCTACGGCCTTATCGCCCAGGCGGAGTCTGCGGCCCACGGCGTGGAGGTGGGCGAGGTCCATTTCCACGAGGTGGGGGCGCTGGACGCGGTGATGGATGTGACCGGCGTGTGCTACCTGATGCAGATGCTCTCTCCGGAGGCGGTGTGCGCCTCCACGGTCACGGTGGGCGGCGGCACAGTACATACCGCCCACGGGCTGCTGCCGGTGCCCGCCCCGGCAACAGCGCGGCTGCTCACCGGCGTACCGGTGACGGCGGGGGACATCGCGGCGGAGCTGTGTACGCCCACCGGGGCGGCGCTGCTGCGGACCTTCGCAAGGAGCTTCGGGCCTATGCCCGGCGGGGCAATGCTAGGGTGCGGCTACGGGTGCGGAACGAAGGACTTCCCTCGGGCCAACTGCCTGCGTGCCTTTCTGCTGGACACGGCGGAGGTATCGGAGGGGCCCAATGACTGGATCGTTGAGCTGAAATCCAACATCGACGACATGACCGGTGAGGACATGGGGTTCGCTATGGAGCGCCTGCTGGAGGCGGGGGCGGTGGATGTGTCCTATGCCCCGATTTATATGAAGAAGGACCGCCCCGGGGTGGTGCTGACCTGTCTGTGCAGGCCCGGGGACGCGGACCGGCTGGCCCGGGAGATGCTGCGGCACACCAGCACCTTCGGCGTCCGGCGGACGGACTGCCCGCGGTATGCTATGAGCGTGTCCTCGGAGGCGGTGGAGACGGTCTATGGGACCGTCCCGCAAAAGACGGGGATTGGGTATGGGCTGGTCAAGAGCAAGCCGGAGTATGAGTCGATGGCGGAGGCCGCCAGGATGCACGGCGTTCCGCTGGCGGAGGTGCGGAGGGCCTGC
>CAJTVO010000004.1:21124-54450 GCA_910579485.1 uncultured Oscillospiraceae bacterium
GAGCCGGTATAGAGAAGGCTGCCCTTGGATTCCTCTGCTTTCCTTAAAAACAACAACAGGGTGCAGGCCGTATGGCCTGCACCCTGTTGTTGTTTTTTTAAACGGGAGAAATCAAGCGTTGGCGGGCTGCTGGAACTCGTGGGCTTCCTGCAGGACCATATCCTTCACCTTCATCAGTCTGGTGATGTTTCCGCGCTCGTTCTCGTCCAGCTTCATGGAGATATACCGGATCTTCTCCTGGAACCCGGGGATCATCACGTACTCCAGGGCGTTGACGCGCCGCCGGGTCTTCTCGATGTCCTCCGCCAGAAGCTGCATGGTCTTCTCCACCTCCGCCAGCTCCAGCATGTCATGGAACACGTTGGACAGCGCTTCCAGCGCCGCGTCCAGCTCGCCGGAGGTCTGGGCGAAGCCGTAGGGGTATATCTCCGCCGGGTCCTCGTTCTTGGTATGGAAGGCATAGCGGGGCACGTTGACGGACATGATGTTCTGGAACGTCATGTCCAGCTCCACGCTCTGCTTAGGATACAGCAGCGCCTGCTCCAGCATCTCCGGGCTCATGAGGGCGGAGGCCACGGTAAAAGCGGCGTTGGCCCGCTCCAGACCCTCCTCCACCTTCTTGCGCAGCACCCGGTTGCGCCGGACGATCTCCAGGAACTGCTTCATCAGCTCGTCCCGCTTATCCTTGAGGAGCTTGTGGCCCCGGGTGGCGGTCTTCAGCCGGCCCTTCAGCCGGTTGAGTTCCATTCTGGTAGGGTTAATCGTTGCTGAGGCCATCTGTTCACCTCTTTCCTAAATGTCGCGCCAAGCCTTACGCCTTCTTGGGCAGGTACTTGTCGATCATATCCTGCTTGATGCGCTTGAGCTCGCTCTTGGGCAGGATGCTCAGCAGCTCCCAGCCCAGATCCAGGGTCTCGATGACGCTGCGGTTGGTCTCGTAGCCCTGGGAGACGTAGCGCTTCTCAAACTCGTCGGCAAACTTGGCGTACAGCAGGTCCGTGGGGCTCAGGGCGGACTCGCCCAGGATGGTCATCAGCTCCTTGGCCTCCTTGCCGGAGGCGTAGGCGGCGAACAGCTGGTTCATGGTGGAGGCGTGATCCTCGCGGGTCTTGCCGGGGCCGACGCCCTTGTCCTTCAGACGGGACAGGCTGGGCAGAACGTCCACGGGAGGATTGATGCCCTTGCGGAACAGCTCCTGGGAGAGGATGATCTGGCCCTCGGTGATATACCCGGTCAGGTCGGGGATGGGGTGGGTCTTGTCGTTTTCCGGCATGGTCAGGATGGGGATCATGGTGATGGAGCCGGGCTTGCCCAGCTGCCGTCCCGCGCGTTCGTACATCTGGGCCAGGTCGGTATACAGATAGCCGGGGTAGCCGCGGCGGCCGGGAACTTCCTTCTTGGCCGCGGAGACCTCACGGAGGGCCTCGGCGTAGTTGGTGATGTCCGTCAGGATGACCAGCACGTGCATCCCCTTCTCGAAGGCCAGATACTCGGCGGCGGTCAGGGCCATACGGGGGGTGGAGATACGCTCGACCGCCGGGTCGTTGGCCAGGTTGGTGAACAGCACGGTACGGTCGATGGCGCCGGTGCGCTTGAACTCGTTGACGAAGTACTCGGACTCCTCGAAGGTGATGCCGATGGCGGCGAAGACCACGGCGAAGTTGGAGGCCGCGTCACCCAGCACCTTGGCCTGACGGGCGATCTGGGCGGCCAGGGCGGAGTGGGGCAGGCCGGAGCCGGAGAAGATGGGCAGCTTCTGGCCGCGGACCAGGGTGTTCAGTCCGTCGATGGAGCTGACGCCGGTCTGGATGAACTCGTTGGGGTAGTCGCGGGCAGCCGGGTTGATGGGCTGGCCGTTGATGTCCAGGCTCTTCTCAGGCAGGATGGCGGGGCCGCCGTCGATGGGCTGGCCCATGCCGTTGAACACGCGGCCCAGCATATCGCCGGACACCGCCAGCTCCAAGGGGTGGCCCAGGAAGCGGATCTTGGAGTCCCGCAGGTTGATGCCGGCGGAGGACTCGAACAGCTGGACCACGGCCTTGTCACCGTTGACCTCCAGCACCTTGCAGCGGCGAATGCTGCCGTCGGAAAGCTCGATCTCGGCCAGCTCGTCGTAGGTGACGCCATCGACCTTCTCGACCACCATCAGAGGGCCGGAGATCTCGTGTATGGTACGGTATTCCTTCATCATAACTGGTCACCCGCTTTCTCTGCGATCTCGGCGATCTCCCGCTCCATCTCTTCCGCGATGGCGGCGTACTCCTGGACGTACTTGTCGGCCTCCACGAACTTGGCGCGGCCGATCTTCTCCTTGGCGGGGATGTCCAGCATGGGGGCCAGAGGCGCGCCCTTGCCGATGGCGTCCCGGGCCAGCTTGTCGAAGTCCAGGATCATGGCCAGCATCCGCATCTGACGGTCGTGGCTGGAATAGCTGTCCACGTCCATGAAAGCGTTCTGCTGGAGGAAGTCCTCGCGGACCATCTTGGCGGTCTCCAGGGTCAGCTGGTCGTTGGGGGACAGGGAGTCCTTACCCACCAGCTGGACAATCTCGTTGAGGTTATCCTCCTCCTGGAGGAGGCTCATGGCCTTGTTCCGGTTGACCATGAAAGCGGGGCCGAAGTGCTCGTCGAACCAGGGCTTCATGGTGTCCAGATACAGGGAGTAGGAGTTCAGCCAGTTGATGGCGGGGAAGTGGCGGCGGTAGGCCAGGGAGGCGTCCAGAGACCAGAACACCTTGACGATACGCATGGTGCCCTGGGAGACGGGCTCGGACAGGTCGCCGCCCGGAGGCGACACGGCGCCCACGGCGGTCAAAGAGCCCACGCGGTCCTCGCTGCCCATGCACTGCACCACGCCGGCCCGCTCATAGAACTGGGCCAGACGGGAGGCCAGGTAGGCGGGGTAGCCCTCCTCGCCGGGCATCTCCTCCAGACGGCCGGACATCTCGCGCAGGGCCTCGGCCCAGCGGGAGGTGGAGTCGGCGATGACGGCCACGGCGTAGCCCATGTCGCGGAAGTACTCCGCGATGGTGATGCCGGTATACACGGACGCCTCACGGGCGGCCACGGGCATGTCGGAGGTGTTGGCAATCAGCACGGTACGCTTCATCAGGGACTCGCCGGTGCGGGGGTCCTGGAGCTCGGGGAACTCGCGCAGAACGTCGGTCATCTCGTTGCCGCGCTCGCCGCAGCCCACGTAGATGACGATGTCCACATCGGACCACTTGGCCAGCTGGTGCTGGACCACGGTCTTGCCGGAGCCGAAGGGGCCGGGGACGGCGGCGGTGCCGCCCTTGGCGATGGGGAACATGGTGTCGATGATCCGCTGGCCGGACTGGAGGGGGGCCACAGGATTGTACTTCTGCTTGTAGGGACGGCCCACACGGACGGGCCACTTCTGGGTCATGGTCAGCTCCTTGACCTCGCCCTTGTCGGTCTTGATCTTGGCGATCACCTCGTCCACGGTGTAGTCGCCGGGCTTGATGGCCCAGCTGACAGTACCGGAGATGCCGTTGGGCACCATGATCTTGTGGAGGACGACTTCCGTCTCGGGCACGGTGCCCAGCACATCGCCGCTCACCACCTTGTCGCCCACTTTGGCGACGGGGGTGTAGGCCCACTTCTTCGTGCGGGAGATGGGGTCCACCTCCACGCCGCGGGCCAGGTTGTTGGAGCCGGTCTGCTTGACGATCTCCTCCAGCGGGCGCTGGATGCCGTCGTAGATGTTCTCGATGATGCCGGGGCCCAGCTCTACGCTCAGGGGCGCGCCGGTGGAGACCACCGCCGCGCCGGGTCCAAGGCCGGAGGTCTCCTCATAGACCTGGATGGAGGCCCGGTCGCCGGTCATGTTCAGGATCTCACCGATCAGGCGCTGCTCGCCTACGCGGACCACGTCGGCCATGTTGGCGTCGGCCAGACCGTCGGCCACCACCAGGGGGCCGGAGACCTTGATGATTTTTCCTTGACTCATTCCTTCACTGCCTTTCCTTTTCAAATTAAAGGCTTTTATGCCTGCCGCGCTTCGCGCGGCACGGTGATTGTTTCTCGTTGGGAGCCCGTGGGCTGTCCGCCCCCGGACCCCTGACCTACTTTTGCCCCGCGGCAAAAGTAGGCAAAAACGCGCTTAAACCTGCGGTTTAAGAATCCCTTTCTCGGCTTTGCCTGTTCGGCAAATCCTCGGCGAGGGCTAAAGGGCTGTGCGGAGGGCTTTCTGGTCGGGCGAAGCCTCCGAATTGCCGGTCCTCCTTCAGCCGCTCTGGTACTTGTAGAACTCCGCCTGCCGGCCTTTCAAAGAGAGACTCCCTGCAAGGGGCACGCGGCCTAACGGTACATTCTGCAAATTCGCACCCCGGCGAGTTAGCCGTGCTGAAACGGTAGGGGGTATCGTCAACCACGCTGAAATAGACGCAGAAGACCGGCAGAGCGGACGGCAGTATGTTTAGACAAAACCAAACTGTGCCTCGGGCGCAAACTGATAACCCCCGTAATGATGAAGGAGGATCCTTAAGGAACGTCGTTCCTTAAGCGATCTTTTGGTTCTTTTCGTTCGCACGAAAAGAACGCCCCCTGTTAGCCGATATCCGCGCCTACGGCGCGCTCCACGGCGCTCTGGAGCGCCTGGGCGCCCAGGCCCAGACTTCCACCCTTGCCGGGGATCAGGATCACCGCGGGAGTAACAGAGGTCTTATACTTGTCAATGTCCGCCCGGATGGACTGCGCCAGCTGCTCGGTGACATAGATGATGGCGTACTCCTCCTTGGCCAGCTTGTGAAGCGCCTGACGGCCCTCTTCCACGCCCTCGGTGGGAACGATGTCCAGCCCCAGGGCCTTGAAGCCCAGCACGCTGTCCCGGTCGCCTAAAACCGCGATCTTATACATACGCCTCACGCAGCCTTTCCCGGATGGTGTCGCTGTCGATGCCCGCCATCCGGCCGGACATGATGATGCGCACCGCCGTAAACTCGATCTCCTTGGCCACCAGGTAGCTGATGACGGACTCTACCCCGAAGGGCACGCTCTTGGCGCCCGCCGCCATGGCGGTCACCGCGTCGTCGCAGGCCTTCTCAAAGGGCGTGAGGCTGCCGCCATTGACCGCCGCCGTGCCCAGCTCCGCCGCCTGGCGAAGCTCGGTGGAGCGGTACAGCTCCTCCAGGTTCCCGCCCAGAGCCGCGCCCTGGACGCTGTCCACTCGGATGGAGCCGCCCTCCACCAGCACCCGCCTGAGCATGTCCGCCCCCTTCTTCATCCGAAGGGTACGGACGGCGCTGCGCAGATTGGCCGCGTCGATGGTGAAGCGCACATACCGGACCAGGAAATCGCTCCCCGTGGCCCGGGCGGCGGAGAGCATCTCCGCATAGTAGGCGCGGTCCAGCAGGAAGTCCGCCAGCTGGGGGTCTCCCGTGGCGCTGAGGGTCTCCGCCGCTTCCACGGCGGACTGGCGCAGCGCCGGAGGCAGGACGCTGTAGTCCCCCTCCCAGACCGCCCGGCGCATGTCCTCGGCGCTGACCCGCCCCGCGTCCAGCAGAAGCCGGTCGGAGGCGTCCGTGCCGGTGGCCCGGGCCTTGATGAGTGCCTTCAGATTGTGATAATCATACTTGACCTTGAACACATCCACCACCGCCTTGTCGGGGACGAAGCGGTAGAGATCCTCGAACAGCTTCTCCTGCTCCTGTGCCAGGATGGAGCCCAGCTCCCGCTGGCTGGAGGCGTCAAATTCGCCGTAGCCGATCTCCCCAAGGACCTTGGCCGCGTCGGCGGCGGTGGGAGCCTCGATCATGCGCTCCATCCGCGCCCCGGTGAGCAGGTCCCGCTCCCGGCTGTGGAGGTAGGTGGAAATGAACAGATAGTCGGTGTCTTTCAGTTTCTTTGCCAAAGCCATCCTCCTTTCTTGCAGTTGCATTCAAATGGATCGGCTTTGTTAAGGGAAGAGGATACCGGCCACTTGGGCCGCCATCTCCTCCCGGAGCACCCGCAGCTGGGTCTCGAAGGCGCAGTTGACCTCCACATTGCCGTCCCGGAGCGTCAGGCCGCCGGCCATCTCCCGGGTCTCCTGGGAGAGGGTCAGCTGAGCCGTGCCCTGGAGCAGGGCGCTGGCCCCGGTGACTACGGCGGACAGCACCGCGCCGGCCTTGCCGCCTACCTTGCCCGCCTTTTCGGCGGCCTTGGGAGCGGCGGCTTCCGCCAGCAGGGTGTTGGCCCAGGCGACTACCTGGGGGCCCACACGCTCACGGTCTTTGGCGTTGAGGAGGATCTCCTCCTTGCCGGTCTTGGCGGCCTTTACGGCCATGCGGGCCAGGAGCTGGGCGTACTCGCCCTCGTCCAGGGCCAGCAGCTTCTCCTGGGCCTTGTCGAAGGCCTCGTTGAGGCAGGCCTGCTTGGCGGCCAGGAGGCGCTTTTTCGCCTCCATCTGGGCAGCGCTCTCCAGACGCTCGGTCTGGCGCTGGGCGGCCTCCTTGCCGGCGGCCCCGGCGGCTTTCGCCTCCGCCGCGGCCTGCGCCTTGTACTGCTCGCGGATGGCGGCGGCCTTCTCCTCCGCTTCCCGGAGGATCTCGGCTACCTCCGCCTTGGCGTCGGTTTCGATGCGGGCGGTGATCTTTTCAATTCCGTTCATATCGAATCCCCTTTTCTTAGTGGGATGATCAGAGCTGGAGCAGCATCAGCATGGAAGCCAGCAGAGACAGAATGGCGTAGAACTCAACGATACCGCAGAGGATCAGGCCCTTGGACCAGTCGTCGGGCTTCTTGGCCAGGATGTTGATGGAACCGGCGGCCACGCGGCCCTGGGCGATAGCGGAGAGCAGTCCGCCCAGCGCCATAGGCATGCAGGCGGCGAAGAACTGGCAGCCCACCTCGATGCTCATGCCGGCGGCCAGGCTGATGTTGCCCATGAAGCTCATGCGGATGAGGGCCACGAAGAACACGGCCATGCCGTACAGGCCCTGGGTACCGGGGAGCAGCTGGAGAATCATGACCTTACCGGACTTGCTGGGGTCCTCGCACAGAAGGCCGGTACCGGCCTCGCCGGCGATGCCGGTGCCCTTCGCGGAGCCGACGCAGCTCAGGCCGACGGCCAGGCCGGAGCCCAGCAGAGCCAGCGCCAGGCCGCCAAAAGATTCCAGAAAACTCATGATTGATTTCCTCCTTAATTATTTCTCGATGTCGACATATTTTGTGTTGATATTCAAGGGACGGAAGGGCTTGCCGCCGTCCTCATAGAACCGGCCGAAGAACTCCAGGCACTGCAGGCGCATGTCGTGGACGAAGCAGCCCAGGATGTTCAGCGCGAAGTTCAGCGCGTTGCCCACCATGGCGATGATGAAGAAGGTGACGATGTTGCCGGTGATCGCGCCCAGCTTGTTGAACACCTGGGCCACTACCGCGCCGGCCAGCATCAGAGCCATGAGGCGGGAATAAGACATGATATCACTGAAATAACCGGTAATGCCGTTATAAAGGGCGCCAAAGACGCCGGTGATGATGCCGAAGCCCTTCTTGCCGTAGGCGTTGGCGATCACCAGGATCACCAGCCCGGCGATGAGGCCCCAGCTGAGCTTGCCAACGGCAAAGCCCGCGCCGGCCAGGATGAACACGGCGAACCACGCGCCCTCGTTGCACAGGGCCGCCATGGTCTCTCCGCCCTTGATCTGCTTATACATGCTGACGATCATGCCGGTGAAGATCTGAATGACGCCCAGTACCAGGGAGCCCATCAGCACCATCAGCGCGTCGTCCAGGGGAGAGAACAGGGACCACAGGGGAATGCTCTCCGGGTCCACCCCGGTAAGGATGCCCCGCATCTGGGGAATCAGGTCGCCGAAGAAGCCGCCGGTGAGGAAGCCCCAGATGAAGGTGCTGATGCCGCACAGGCCCATCAGGGGGATCATGTAGCGCATGGTGGCCCCGTTGGGCTTCGACTTCTTCATGACGATCAGGGAGAGGAGCATCATGATGATCCCGTACCCCATGTCCGCCATCATCATGCCGTAGAACACGATGAAGAAGGGGGCCATCAGGGGGTTGGGGTCCACAGTGCCGTAGGCCGGCAGGGAGTACATGTCGGTGACCATGTTCATGGGGCGCACCAGCTTACCGTTGCGCAGCTCCACGGGCACCTGGGGATACTCCGCCTTCTCCGGCTCCTCCAGCTCATAGGCGCAGTCGAACTTGGCCAGCGCCTTCTCCAGCTGGGGGATCTCCGGGACGGAGGCCCAGCCCTCCAGGTAGAGGATGGACCCGCCGGTGAGCAGCCGCTCCTTGGCGCTCTCCGTGGCCACAACCTGCTCCACCCGGTCCAGGCCCAGCTGCAGCTCATTGGCGCAGGAGCCCATCTGGCGGACGGCCTCGATCTCCTTGTTTCGCTGGGCGGAGATCTCGTCCAGTTCCCGGCCCAGCCGGGTGATGTTCTCTTTGGCCGTGCCGGTCAGGTCCTTCAGCTGGGCGAAGCTGAAGCCGAAGGAGCGCAGGGCGTCCAGCGCCTCCTGACGGCAGTCCTTGTGTACCAGGATCTCCAGATACCGCTGTTCCCGGTCCACGCTCAGCTCCCGGACCTCCGCCGCTCCCGCGGCCTCGTCCAGGGCCCCGGCGAGGGCGCTGAGCTCCGCCGTGGCGGGCACGGCGCCCAGCAGGATCTCGGCCTTGGCCGTGCCCTTGGTCTCCAGGGGGATGTCGCAGTTCTCCCAGGGCTGGAGGGCCAGCCGGTCGGCGTGGACCCGGGTCTCCCGGGCGTTCAGCTGCCCGATGGCCCGGGCGTGGCCGTTGATGGTCTCCGCCTTTTCCAGGGCGGAACGCCGGGCGGCCGCGTCCAGAAGGTCAGCCTCCTTCATGGTGGGGCGCAGGGAGAGGAGGGGCTTCTTCCGGGGAGCGTATTTGTCCAGTACCTCGATGGCGTGCTGGAGCTGGGTCAGGTCCCCCTTGGCGTCCGTCAGGAGGGAGACGTCGTGGTGCAGCAGGGCCGCCCCGTTCTCCTCCGACAGCTCGCCCTCCGGTTCCCGGAGCTCCACACAGCCCACATGAAGCAGACTCGACAGCAGGGCGTCCCTGTCCTGGGCGAGGGCGATCAGCCGGAGCCGTTTCATTTTGACGATTGCCATTTTAGTTTCCTACCACCCTTCCTAAGATCGCCTGCGCCGCTTTGTCCATGCGCGAGCCGGCCTGCTTTTTCAACGCTTCGCAGTCCTTTTCCGCCTGACGCAGGATATCGTCCCGCCGCTTGGCGGCTTCCTCCTCCGCCTTTTTCATTTCGGCGGCGGCGGACTTTGCGGATTCCTCCCTGCCTTTTTGCAGCAAAGCGCGCCCCTCCCGCTCGGCTTCGGCGGCCAGCTTCTGGGCGCGGGCCTTGGCGTCGGCTTTGGCCTGGTCCATGTTCTCCTCCACGGAGCGGATCTTGGTTATGGCTTCCAGTGACATTGTCTCACCCCTTTCTACCGATCTGATATGATATTTTTTGAAGTGCCTGCTGCCTCAGAACCGGTCAGAAAGGCGGTTTTTGCCAACCGATCCTAACGATAACACAGGTATCAAATAGTATAGCACGATTCCTTTGGCAATACCAGATATTTTACCAAGATTTACGCAATTCGTCAAAATCACGTAGAATTGAAAATTTGCTCCCCTTTAGTTTTGTCAAATATGTTCACCCGGTTTTCCCGTGTCGCATTTTTTCCAGATTACTCCAGTTGAGATATTCACGGCGGTTGCATTTTCCAGTACAACTATTTCTAAAAAATCCGCCTATGCATAAAACACAAAAAGTAGGAGGCGCAAAATGGGAGCAGTTTACGGCTATATCCGGGTGTCCAGCGTGGACCAGAACGAGGACCGACAGGCCATCGCACTGCGGGGACGAGGGATACCGGAACAGAACATCTTCATGGACAAACAGTCTGGCAAGGACTTTGAGCGGCCCCAGTATAAGCGAATGGTCAAAAAATTGAAGCCGGGCGATTTGCTCTGTGTACTGAGCATCGACCGGCTGGGACGTAATTATAAGGAGATACAGGATCAGTGGCGGAGGCTGACCAAGGACGTGGGCGTGGATGTCTCCGTCATCGACATGCCCCTGCTGGACACCAGGAACGGGAAGGATCTGATGGGCACATTCATTGCGGACCTGGTACTCCAGATACTGTCCTTTGTAGCGCAGAACGAGCGGGAGAATATCCGAAAACGGCAGGCCCAAGGCATCGCGGCGGCAAAAGCCAGGGGTGTGAAATTCGGCAGACCGCCTAGGCCGTTGCCGGAGAACTATCACAGCGCCTACCAGCGGTGGAAGGCCGGGAAGATCACCGGCACGGCGGCGGCAAAGGAGTGCGGGATGCCGCTGTCTACGTTCCGGTATCGGGCGGAGATCTACGAAAAGGCCGGGTTGTTGTGAGGGGGTGGATTTTACAGGAAGGTGTACTTTTTTGTAAATGCACCCAATTTTTTTATTATTCATAGTTTACCATAGAAAGCATGCAGTTGCAATACCTTTTTAGAATTTTCCTCGGCAAAACTTGGATTACAAAAAGGTACACATTCTGGGAGGGATAGATAATGAAAAAAATATTCAGCGTGGTTTTTTTGACGTTGACAGTGCTGGTTCTAACTGCGTGTAACGGTGGAAAATCTGATTCACAAGATAACTCAGAAACTGATAATGCACCCAAGTATTCGATACAACTTGAACTTAATTGCGTTAGAAACTTGCTTTTCAGCAAATACGATTTGGATGTATTTGTTGATGGGAATAAAATTGGAAAGTTAGATCATGGGGCAACTCGTACATTTTCCTTGGAATTGGTAGAAGGAACACACACTTTGGTTGCGGCAAAAGAAGGGTCTCGCACTATTGATGGTACAATAGATTTTGCAGTATCAGAAGATTCAAAATTTATGTACAAGCTCTCCTGCACGAGCCAGCAAGTAGAAATCGAAGAAATTATTGAGCCCGAGGCTACAACAGAAGAAAGCACTGTAGAAACTGATACAGACTCTTCGCAAACAGAGGGGCGTGATTATAGAGAATCTCTGGATAGTGATGGACTCATTATAATACCCGAGGAAGGAGAAAGCGACACGCCTCCTACTGATAGTTCAAATAATCACTCAGGAGATAATGCAGATAATTCGCAAACAGAGCTGCTCGACAATGATCAATCTGAGGAGTCACTATATTATTCAACAAATGACCGCGAAACTGCAAAAAAGGGTAATACTGGTGTTTTCGCATATAGTAGCATTGGGGGGACGTATAGCAATTATTGGGTGATAGATTTTGATGAGGAGTATGTTTACCGCTTTGCAGAAGGAAATGGAGATGGCACATGTGACAGATTAAAAATAGATTCTGGAGATTTGAATACTGTTCTAATCATCACATATCATGATGGCAATAATGAATGGTCCTATGGGTTGCATTTTAAGCGGAAAAATCTTCCTGATGCTTTGATACTTCAGGAAGAAAGTGGATTTGAGTATACATATTATCCCGCTGATTTAAACTCTGCATTAGAAATAAGAGACAGCAAAACTATCACTGATTATTGATTACAACGGCTTGCGTCCAAATTGTAGCATCCCTCCACCGCAATCAAGGCCCGGCTGGGGAATACCCAGCCGGGCCTCTTACTATATTTCCAAAATGTGTCCGGTCAACCGGCGGGAACGCACCAGTTGTCCGCCCCTCCCGGCTCCGCGGTGATGAGCACCAATTCCGGCCACCGCTCCGCCTCCGGCGGAGCCGCCAGAGCCGCCCGGACGGCCTCGGGATCGGCAGCCTGGACGTAGACCCCGTCCACCAGCGGCAGCAGCGCCGCCAGGTCCACGCCGGAGTCCGCGCTGGTGTCCTCCAGGATCTGGTTTTCGGTCAGCAGCAGGGAGAGCTTGACGCCATAGGGCTCCAGGGCCGCGCGCAGATCGGTGAGCACCAGGGCCAGGGCGTCCTTTTTCTCCATGGTGTTGTCCTTGTAGCTGATCTTATGGAGCTTGCCCCGGGTGGGGTAGCACAGCTCCTCCAGCAGCAGCTCGTCAAAGCCCAGCTGGGCGCACTCCGCCGCCAGACTGGACACGTACTGCCGGGCCAGCTCCTTCTCCGGTTCCAGCCAGTGCCAGGACTGGCTGTCATACCACACGTAGCCGTTGGCCTGGCAGATGGCGGCTTCCTTCATGTTGGCGAAGGCGTAGTAGCTGTCGTGGAGCACGTTGAACCGGGCTACGGACCAGACGCCGTCCGTCCCGCACAGGTCCCGGAGCCGGGCCGAAGCCGCCTCGTCCCCCTTCACCGCGTTCTTCTGGCCGGTGGGGGAGGCCCAGAAGATCTCGCCCTTGTCGTTCCGGACGGAGTAGACGAAGCCGTTGGCCCCCGTCTCCGCCAGCAGCGCCGTCAGGGCCGTCCCGTCGGCGGGCAGGGCGGACAGCTCCGCCAGGCGGTGGTCCCCGAAGAGGTCCTCGGGTTCGGGCTCCGGTTCCGGCTCAGGTTCGGGCTCCGGCTCGTCGATCACCAGCTGGACCGGGGGCGGCTCAGGTTCCGCGTCGGGATCCTCCTCCGGCGGCGGGGGAGCGGGAGTGGGAAGGTAGACCCGCCCGAAGTAGGGAAGGTCCAGATATATCCTGCCGTCATCCGCATAGGAAATATATTGCTGCGCGAAAATAAAGCCGCACGCGGCGATCAGGACCAGGACCAGCAGCACGATGGCCGCCACCGTCCCCGCCGAACGCCGGCCGCGATAATTTTGATATCCTCTGGCCACGGACATTCCTCATTTCTTTGATCACAGATATGGGAAAAGCTTTCGATCTTCTGCCTGCCATTACCATACCACATCTGAAGGGGAACATGCAACCAGATTTTGGAAAAAATGATAAAATTTAGGGGGCGCTTCACTTTTGTCTCCACATTCCGGGAAGAGTGTGGTATACTGCTTTCATTATGGGAAAGGAGCCGCTTTATGATCAAAACAGTTGGCGTCGCCGGCCTGGGCCTCATCGGGGGCAGCATGGCCAAGGCCATCCGTCAATATACGGACTGCACCCTGCTGGGCTATGATACGGACGGCGCGGTGCTCAGCCGGGCCCTGGACGAGGGGGTGGTGTCCGCCGCCCTGACGGCGGACCGGTTGGCGGAGTGCGATCTGGTGATCGTCGCCCTGTATCCCCAGGCGGTGGTGGAGTATGTCTCCGCGCACAGGGACCATTTCCGGAAGGGCGGCGTGGTCATGGACTGCGGCGGCGTGAAGGGCGTGGTCTGTACGCCCCTGGCGGACGTGGTGAAAGACGCCGGGTTCTGGTTCGTGGGGGGGCACCCCATGGCGGGCATCGAGCGCTCCGGGTACGGACACGCCTTCCCGGAGCTGTTCCAGGGGGCGTCCCTGATCCTGACGCCCTACCCGGGCACGCCCCGGGAGTGCCTGGACGGCATTTGGGAACTGGCGCGGCGGCTGGGATTCGGGCATCTCCAGCTCTCCACGCCGGAGGAGCACGACCACATCATCGCCTACACCTCCCAGCTGGCCCACGTGGTGAGCTGCGCCTATGTGGGCAGTCCCTCGGCCCCCAATTTCGAGGGCTTTTCCGCCGGGAGCTTCAAGGATATGACCAGGGTGGCCAAGCTCAACGAGGAGATGTGGACGGAGCTGTTCCTGGAGAACCAGGAGGCCCTGGTCCGGGAGATCGACACCCTGGTCGAGGAGCTTGCGGCCTTTGCGTACACCATTCGCCGGGGGGACCGGGAGCGGCTGAAGGATATGCTCAGGCATGCCCGGGAGATCAAGGAAGCGATCGATAAGGATCGTTGAGGAAGGAGAAGCGCTATGAATACCAGCTATATCACCGACTACTACAACAACTACAACGAGGACGAGCGGACCAAGTCCCGCCACGGCAGCGTGGAGTTCACCACCAACATGAAGTATATCCGTCAGTACGTGCCTCAGGGGGCGAAGGTACTGGACGTGGGCGCGGGGACCGGGGTCTACTCCATGGCTCTGGCCATGGACGGCTACGACGTCCACGCCATTGAGCTGGTGGAGCACAACATCGAGGTGTTCCAGGAGAATTTGAAGGCGTGCGGGGCGGAAATTCCCGTAGAGCAGGGCAACGCCCTGGACCTGAGCCGGTTCGCGGACGAGAGCTTCGATGCGGTACTGCTGTTCGGGCCGCTGTACCATCTCTACACCAAGGAGGATAAGCTGACTGTCCTCCGGGAGGCCAAGCGGATCGTGAAGCCCGGCGGCCGCATTTTCGCCGCCTACTGCATGAACGAGGCCACCATCATCCAGTATATTTTTGCCGGTGACGGCAGCGAGATGATGGACTATCTCACCAGGGGACTGCTGACGGCGGATTACCACTGCATCTCCGAACCGGCGGAAATTTTTGAGCTGGTACGGCTGGAGGACATTGACGAATTAAACCGGGAAGCGGGCTTGAAGCGGGAAAAGATCGTGGCCTCCGACCTGTTTACCCGCTATATCAAGGACCGGCTCCCCAATTTCTCCGAAGCGGTGTACCAGGCCTACGTCAAATACCACCTCTCCATCTGCGAGCGCCCGGACCTCATTGGCGCCACCAACCACAGCCTCGATATCCTTACCAAGGAGTGATTTTTATGCAGACCATTACCGTCAATGCGTCCACGCCCTATCCTGTCCACATCGGCCCCGGCCTGCTGGAACGGGCCGGGGAGCTGATCGCGGGGGCGACCAAGTCCCGGACCTGCGCCGTTATCACCGATACCACGGTGGAAAAGCTTTATGCCGCCGCCGTGTGCCGCTCCCTCCAGGAGGCGGGTTTCCGGGTGTGCCTCCACGCCTTCCCGGCGGGGGAACAGAGCAAGCACCTGGGGACCTTCGGCGGGATGCTGGAATTTCTGGCGGAAAATAAACTGACCCGCTCCGACTTCGTGGTCGCCCTGGGAGGCGGCGTGACGGGGGACATGGCGGGGTTCGCCGCCGCCGCCTACCAGCGGGGCATCGACTATATCCAGATGCCCACCACCTTCCTGGCCGCGTCCGATTCCTCCGTGGGGGGCAAGACCGCCATCGACCTGGCGGCGGGGAAGAATCTGGCGGGGGCCTTCCACCAGCCGAAAATGGTGATCTGCGATACGGACACCTTCCGGACCCTGCCCCCGGACGCCTTTGCCGACGGCATGGCGGAGACGCTGAAGCACGGGCTCATTGCCGACAGGGACTTCTACCGCTTCCTCATGACCGGCGACGTTCGCGGCGGCATGGACGAGGTGGTCCGGCGCAATGTGGAGATCAAAGCCGCCGTGGTAGGCGAGGACGAGAAGGAGCGCGGCAAGCGCAAGCTCCTGAACTTCGGCCACACCCTGGGACACGCCATTGAGAAGTGCAGCGGGTACACCGTGGCCCACGGCCGGGCGGTGGCGGTGGGCATGATCCTGGCTTCCCGGGCGGCGGAGCGGCTGGGGTACAGTCCCGCCGGGACGCTGGAGGCGGTCCGCGCGGCCTGCCGCCGGTTCGATCTGCCCACGGAGTGTCCCTATACCGCTTCGGAGCTCTACGCCGCCGCCACGGGCGACAAGAAGCGGGACGGCGGCAGCATCGACGTGGTGGTGCTGAAGGAGGTAGGCCGGGCGGAGACCGTGCGGCTGGATCTGGAGGGCCTGCGGGAATTTACGGAGGCCGCTCTATGAACCTCACCATCACCCCCGGAAAACTTTCCGGGACCGTCACCCCGCCCCCCAGCAAGTCCCAGGCCCACCGCCTGCTGATCTGCGCCGCTCTGGCGGGGGAGGGGAGCGTGATCCACAACCTGGCGGATTCCCAGGACACCCGCGCTACCCGCCGGTGTTTGGCGGAATTGACTACAGATCGTCGAACTCTGCCGGAATTAGACTGCGGGGAATCGGGCTCCACCCTCCGCTTTTTGATCCCCCTCGCCCTGGCCCTTCGGGGCGGTGGCGTCTTCACCGGTCACGGGCGGCTGATGGAGCGGCCCCAGAAGCCCTATTTTGACCTCTTTGACGAGAAGGGCATCCAGTATGAGCAGAAGGACGGCGTCCTCACGGTGGAGGGCCGTCTGACGCCGGGGGAGTACCGCCTGCCGGGAAACGTGTCCAGCCAGTTTTTTACCGGACTGCTGCTGGCTCTGCCCCTGCTGGACGGGCCGTCGGCGATCATTCCCACCACCCCGCTGGAGAGCGAGGGATATATCGGCATGACTCTGGACGCGATGCACGAATTTGGCGTAGACATCGCCTCCACCCGCTCCATCCCGCCCCACTACCTCGTTTCCGGCGGCCGCCGGTATCAAAGGGCGGAGGTCACGGTGGAGGGGGACTGGTCCCAGGCGGCGTTCTGGTATGCGGCCAACTGCCTGGGGTGTACGGTGGATGTGCGGGGCGTTTCTCAATATTCCACACAGGGCGACCGGGTGATCGAGTCCCTCTGCCTGGAGCTGTCCCAGCCCGGGGATACTGAGATCGACATGTCCGGCTGCCCGGACCTGGCCCCGCCCGTGGCGGCGGCCGCTGCGGTACGGCAGGGAACGACCCGGCTGGTCAACGCCGGACGCCTGCGCATCAAGGAGAGCGACCGCCTTGCCGCCATCACCGCCGCGCTGAACGCCATGGGGGCGCGGGTGACGGAACACTCCGACAGCCTGACCATTTACGGGCGGGACGGTCTGACCGGCGGGACCGTGGACTGCTGCAACGACCACCGCATCGCCATGATGGCGGCCATTGCCGCCACCCGCTGCCGGGAGCCGGTGACGCTCCTGGGCGCGGAGTGCGTGGCAAAATCCTACCCTGATTTCTGGGAACACTACCGCATGTTAGGAGGGCTCTTCCATGAACACGCTGGGGAATAAATTGAAGGTCACCGTCTTCGGACAGTCCCACGCCCCCGCCATCGGATGCGTCATTGACGGCCTCCCGGCGGGCTTCGCGCCGGATATGGACCGGGTGGCCGCCTTCATGGCCCGGAGGGCTCCGGGGCAGAACGCCTGGTCCACCCCCCGGAAGGAGAGCGACACGCCCGAAATCCTTTCCGGGCTGGTGGACGGCAGGACCTGCGGCGCGCCGGTGGCTATGGTCATCCGCAACGCCGACCAGCACAGCAGGGATTATTCCGGCCTCAAGCGCACTCCCCGGCCCTCCCACGCCGATTATACCGCCATGGTCAAATATGGCGAAAATTACGATATCCGGGGGGGCGGACAATTCTCGGGGCGTCTGACGGCCCCTCTGTGCTTTGCAGGGGCTTTCGCTTTACAGCTCCTGGAGCAGAGGGGTATCACCGTCGCGGCCCACATCGGAAAAATAGAGAATATTGACGACGCCCCTCCGGACTTCGCGTCCGTCAGCCGGGAGGACCTGGAGGCCCTTCTCCGCAAGCCCTTCCCCGTGTTCGACGACACGGCGGGGATGAACATGCGGCAGGCCGTCGAGGCGGCGCGGATGGAGCAGGACTCCGTGGGCGGCGTGATCCGGTGCTTCGTCCTGGGACTCCCGGCGGGAGTGGGGGAGCCCATGTTCGGCGGGGTGGAGAACCGTCTGGCGGCGGCGCTGTTCGGCATCCCTGCCGTGCGGGGGGTGTCCTTCGGCACGGGCTTTGCCGCCGCCGGGATGCGGGGCAGCGTCCACAACGACCCCTTTGTCATGGAGGACGGCAGGGTGAGGACCCGCACCAATCACGCCGGAGGCGTGCTGGGAGGCATTACCAGCGGGATGCCCCTGGTGGTCAATATCGCCGTGAAGCCCACCGCGTCTATCTCCCGGGAGCAGGAGACGGTGGACCTTGAGACTGGCGAAAACGCCCCGCTGGTCATCCACGGGCGGCACGATCCCTGCATCGTGCCAAGAGCCGTGCCGGTGGCGGAGGCAGTGACGGCGCTGACGGTGCTGGATATGATGCTGGAGTGACTTACTGATCGTGTTGGACGGCGCATGGGACGGCCAGTCAGAATTTGAGGAGAAATGCTGTGAAAAAAGTATTGTTAAGCGCGGATGGCGAAATAAGCCTGTTCTCCGTTCCGGACGAGGTAGCCGGTGATCTTGAGAAATACTGTATGGAGTTTTGCTGTGATTGGCTGCATAAAAGCCCTGACGCTGCGAAATACCGAGTGAAAATGGGCGACGTGACCGGTGTTTGCTATAATGAGAAGGATTTTATTGATTACCTGAATCAACATGTCTGCGAGGAACAGTCTGTGCTGTTAACGACCCTAACCGGTGTATACGTTGGGGATGAACTGCCTGAAGAGTATATTGGATTACCATATTTCAATTTTTGATGCGTTCCAGTTCGCATATTCTTGAATTTTAACTTGGCAAAAAACAGAGAACGTTTGGAGGAAAACCATCATGGATCTGCAAAATTACCGGGCCCAGCTGGACCAGATCGACGACCAGCTCGTGTCGCTGTTCAAGCAGCGCATGGAGACTGTCAAAAACGTAGCGGACTACAAGAAGGAGCACGACACCCCCGTCCTGAACGCGGGCCGGGAGCGGGACATCCTCTACCGGGTCACCGGGGCCTGCGGGGAGGAGCTGCAGGAGTACACCAAGATCCTCTTCTCCACCCTGCTGGAGCTGAGCCGGGATTATCAGGAGAACCGGCTGAACACCGGGGAGTCCGCCCTGTGCCGGGAGATCGCGGCGGCGGCGAAGTCCTCCGGGCAGTTTCCCAGCCGGGCGGTGGTGGCCTGCCAAGGGGCCGAGGGAGCTTACTCCCAGATGGCCTGCACCAAGATGTTCTCCCTGCCCCAGATCATGTACTTTGGGCGCTTTGACGGCGTGTTCCGGGCGGTGGAGGCCGGTATGTGCCGGTACGGCATCCTGCCCATCGAGAACTCCTCCGCCGGGTCCGTCACCGAGGTCTACGACCTGATGGAAAAATACAACTGCAAGATCGTGCGCAGCCTGAAGCTGAAGGTGGAGCACTGCCTGCTGGCCCGGCCCGGCGTGAAGCAGGCGGACATCAAAGAGGTGGTGGCCCATGAGCAGGCCCTGAACCAGTGCGGGGACTTCCTCAAGAGCAGCGGCGTGAAGGTCACCGCCTTCGACAACAACGCCCGGGCCGCCCAGTACGTCTCCGAGAGCGGGCGCAGCGATCTGGCCGCCATCGCCTCCGCCGGGTGCGCGGAGCTCTACGGGCTGGAGATCCTCTCCAACCGGGTGGCGAACACGGACCACAACTACACCAGGTTCATCTGCATCTCCCGGGATCTGGAGATCTACGACGGGTCCAACAAGATCACCTTCGTAGCCTCCGCCAGCCACCGACCCGGCTCCCTCTACAGCCTTATTGCCAAATTCGCCACCCGGGGATTGAATATCTGCAAGCTGGAGAGCCGCCCCATCCCCGGCAAGGACTTCGAGTTCCGCTTCTACTTCGACGTGGAGGCCTCCGTACACGATCCCGACACCCAGACCGTCCTCAGCCAGCTGGAGAAGGAGGACTTCTTTACCTTCCTGGGCGCGTACAGCGAGGTTTTCTGAATGGAATATGGACTGTTGGGGGAGACGCTGGGCCACAGCTTTTCTCCCCAGATCCACCGGGCGCTGGCGGACTACGACTACCAGCTGTATCCCACGCCGCCGGACGCAGTGGAGGAGCTGTTCCGCAGGCGGGCGTTCAAGGGACTGAACGTGACCATCCCTTACAAGCAGACGGTGATCCCGCTGTGCGGCGAGGTGGACCCCCGGGCGGCGGCCATCGGCGCGGTAAACACGGTGGTCAACCGGGACGGGCGGCTCATCGGGTATAATACGGACATCGACGGCCTAATCTATCTGGCCAAGCGGGCCGGTGTGGAGATGGCGGGGAAAAAGGTGATCGTCCTGGGCTCCGGCGGCACCAGCCGCACGGCCCGGGCCGCCGCCAAGGAGCTGGGCGCGGCGCAGGTCGTGGTGATCTCCCGGCATGGGGAGGACAACTATGAAAACCTCTCCCGCCACGCCGACGCGCAGGTGGTCATCAATACCACGCCGGTCGGGATGTATCCCAGGTGCGGCGCGTCTCCCGTTTCCCTGGAGGCCTTTCCCAGGCTGGAGGGCGTGCTGGACGTGGTCTACAACCCGCTGCGCACGGCGCTGCTCATGGAGGCGGAGGCGCGGGGCGTCCCCTGCTCCTGCGGCCTGCCCATGCTGGTGGCCCAGGCCAGACGGGCGGCGGAGCTCTTCACCGGGGCGTCCATCCCGGACGAGCGGCTGGAGGAGGTCGTTTCCAGCCTGAACGCCCAGATGCGCAACGTGGTGCTCATCGGGATGCCCGGATGCGGCAAGAGCGCCATTGGCCGGAACCTGGCCCGGATGCTGGGAAAGCAGTTTCTGGATCTGGACCGGATGATCGAGGAGGAGGCCCGCAAGCCCATCCCGCGGATCTTCGCGGAGGAGGGCGAGGACGCCTTCCGCGCCCTGGAGAGCAGGATCGTCCGGGAGGCGGGGGCTCGCACCGGCTGCGTCCTCAGCACCGGCGGCGGCGTGGTGACCCGTCCGGAGAACTATGGGCCCCTCCATCAGAACGGGGTCATCATCCACATCGTTCGTTCCCTGGAGAAGCTGCCCACGGCGGGGCGTCCGGTGTCTCAGAGCACGGACCTCCATACGCTGTGGAAGCGGCGGGAGCCCCTGTACCGGTCCTTTGCGGACCTGACGGCGGACAACAACGGATCGATAGAAGAGGCGGTCCGCAGCATTCTGGAGGAGGTGAACGGCTTGTGAAGCTGCTGTTCCTCAATGGACCCAATTTGAATATGCTGGGCATCCGGGAGCCGGATATCTATGGAAAACAGACCTACGCCGATCTGGAAAACTATATCCATGCCTTCTGCGGCGAGCTGGGGATCGAATGCGAGGTCTTCCAGTCCAACCACGAGGGGGCGCTGGTGGACGCCATCCAGTCCGCCTATGGGCGGATGGACGGCATCGTGATGAACCCCGCCGCCTATACCCATACCAGCGTGGCCCTGCTGGACGCGCTGAAGGCGGTGGGCCTTCCGGCGGTAGAGGTCCATATCTCCGACGTGAGCAGGCGGGAGGACTTCCGGCAGGTCTCCTACGTCCGGCTGGCCTGCTGTAAAACCATTGCAGGGTATGGCTTTGAGGGTTACCGGCTGGCGGCGGAGCATCTGCTGGCCTTGAAAAGCGGTGTGATCGGTACGGCGGAGGAATAACCAACCCCGGTTTTTTTGCATACAATGGCCTAGTAAAGGAGGCTGTTGCTATGGAAACCACACCTTTTTGCGGCGGACAGGATCGATCCCCCGCCTATGACTACCGCGTGTATGACCGGGTCTGGCAGCGGGTCGCGCCCGGTATGGACCCCTTTTCCCAGGACCCGGGAGCCGGGATGGAGGCCCCGGAGACCGCCCCGGCTCCCGTTCCTCAGACGGCGGCTCCGGTCCCCGTCCAGGAGGGCGGCGGAGGGAACCTCCCCGGGGCGGAGCCCGATCCCTGCTGCATGGGCACCGAGGCCAGGGAATCTCTGGAGGTGCTGGAGTCCTTCCTCCAGGAGGAGCTGGCGGAGAGCAGGTGCTGTCAGGCGCTGGCCTGCCGCGCCGGGAACCGGGAGGCGGCCCGACTCTTGCGGCAGACGGCCGTGGAGAAGCGCGCCGCCGCCCGGGAGCTGTGCGCGGCCTACTATCTGATCACCGGGAAGCGCTACACGCCGGCCGTCTCGGTGGAGCGGCTGTGCTGGGAGGACCTGCCCAAGGCGCTCCGGGCCTGCTATCACCAGGAGGCATGCAACGGCTACAACTACCAGCGGGCTTCGGAGGAAGCCCTGGATATCTGCCTGCAAAAGCTGTTCGCGCGGCTGTCGGAGCAGTCCTACCGGCGGGCGGAGGCATTGATGGCCCTGCTGGGCAGGATCGTCTGTTAACAGTTTACCAAAAATGAACATAAGGAGAAGATCAACATGCTGCACACCAGAGAAGAGGCGCTGGCCCTGCTGCGCCAGTATAACAAGGAGAGCTTCCACATCCTACACGCGCTGACGGTGGAGGGCGTGATGGCATGGTACGCCGGAGAGCTGGGCTACGGAGAGCAGGCGGACTTCTGGGCTCTGGCGGGCCTGCTCCACGACATCGACTTCGAGCAGTGGCCCGACCAGCACTGCCAGAAGGCTCCCGAGCTCCTCCGGGAGGCCGGGGCCGGAGAGGAGCTGATCCACGCCGTGGTCAGCCACGCCTACGGCCTGTGCTCCGACGTGGAGCCAGAGCATGAGATGGAGAAGGTCCTCTTTGCCGCCGACGAGCTGACGGGCCTCATCGGCGCCGCCGCCCGGATGCGTCCCAGCAAGAGTACCCAGGACATGGAGGTCAGCAGCCTCAAAAAGAAATTCAAGGATAAGAAGTTCGCCGCCGGGTGCAGCCGTGACGTGATCCGCCAGGGAGCGGAGCGCCTGGGCTGGGAGCTGGACACCCTGATGGAGCGGACCATCCTGGCCATGCGGTCCTGCGAGGACAAGGTGAACGCCGAGATGGCGGCGCTGGGGCTGGCGTGAGATGAAGGGACGGATCGTATGGGTGCTGGCGGCAGTCTGCCTGCTGCTGGCCGGGTGCCGCCGGGCGGAGCCGGAGACGCCGCCGGAGCCCTCACCGCCGCCAGCCTCCGTCCAGCCGGAGGAAAATCAGCCGGCGGAGAAGCCCCGCCCTCTGTTCCTGGAGAGCCTGAGCGTGGAGGTCATGGTGGATTGGGAGGACGCGGACCGGATGCTGGGCAGTCTGGATGAGCTGTCCCGGCTGCTGGACGGCGCGCTGGAGGAAGTGGGCTGCACGTTAGGGGAACCGGCCACGGTCACCATCGGCACCGCCGGGGGCATTACGGCCCAGGCGCTGGCGGATGGAGGCGTAGACGTGGCGTTCCTGCCTGCGGAGGACCTCCTGACTACGGAGGAGGACGCGGCGGTCGGAGTGCTGATGAATACGGACCAGGACTTCTTCCTGGCGGCCAGTACCGCCAGGGAGGAGCTGGATGAACACTTCCGCTCCCTCCTTGAAAACGCGCTGACAATGACAGAGGACGGGCAGGCGTTTTTAGAGACCTGCTATCCCGGCGTGGAATTTATCCGGGCAGCAGAGAGGCCGGCAGAGAGCTGAACCTTCCCCCGTAAACCCCAAAAGATCAAGGGCGCGGAACTTATGTTCCGCGCCCTTTTGGCACTGACTGTTATGAAAAAGAGCAGCAATAAAGGCAGCCAGTGGGCCATTAAAAGTTCTTCTTTTTGGTTCTTTTTCTTCTTTCAAGAAGAAAAAGAGCAGCCCCCGTATCACTTCTTGTAGGGCACGTGCCAGATCCGCTCGGCGTAGTCCGCGATGGAGCGGTCGGCGGCGAAGATGCCGGAACGGGCGATGTTGCACAGGCTCATCTGGTTCCACTTCTGGCGGTCGGCGTAGGTCTCGGTCATTTTCCGCTCGGCGGCACAGTAGGAGGCAAAGTCGGCCAGGAGCATGTACTGGTCGGCGGGGGAGCCGTTCACGCCCAGCAGCAGCTGCTGGACCAGGTCGTCGTAGCGCACGCCGTCCCGGAAGCCGTTGCTGATGTGATCCAGCACGCGGTGGAGATTGGGGTCCCGGGCGTAGAGGTTGAAGGGGTTGTAGCCGATGTCCCGCATCTCCTTGACCTCTTCGGTCTTCAGCCCAAAGAGGAACATGTTCTCGTCCCCCAGGACCTCGTGCATCTCCACATTGGCGCCGTCCAGGGTGCCCACGGTCAGCGCGCCGTTCATCATGAACTTCATGTTGCCGGTGCCGCTGGCCTCCTTGCCCGCGGTGGAGATCTGCTGGCTCACCTCGCTGGCGGGCATCAGCAGTTCCGCCAGGGATACCCGGTAGTTCTCCATAAAGAAGACCTGCAGCTTGTCCTTACAGATGGGGTCCTGATTGATCTGGGTGGACAGGGAGTTGATCAGCCGGATGATCCGCTTGGCCACGGCGTAGCCGGGCGCGGCCTTGGCGCCGAAAATGAAGGTGTGGGGCTGCATCTCCATGTTGGGGTTATCCTGGAGCTGGTGATAGAGATGGATGATGTGCATCACGTTCAGCAGCTGCCGCTTGTACTCGTGGAGACGCTTGACCTGAACGTCGAAGATGGCGTCGGGATTGATGACAAAGCCCTGGGCCTTCTTCGCGTATTTGGCGAAGGCCTCCTTGTTGGCCCGCTTGATCTGGTCCAGACGAAGGAGGACTTCCTTGTCCTCGGCGAACTTTTCCAGCTTGGGCAGCTCCGTGCCGGGATGGAGGAGATAGGCGCTGCTGCCAGTGAGGTCGCAGATGAGCTGGTTCAGACCGGGGTTGATCTCCGCCAGCCAGCGGCGGTGGTCGATGCCGTTGGTGACGTTCTTGAACTTGTCGGGCTCCATATTGCAGGCGTCCCGGAACACGTCCTTGCGGAGGATGTCGCTGTGGAGGGCGGACACGCCGTTGACCGCCATACCGCCGGCGATGCACAGGTTGGCCATGCGGATCTCGCCGTCCCAGATGACCGCCATGTTCCGGATCTTGCTCTCGTCGCCGCAGTAGAAGGCGGTGACCTTCTCCTGCCAGCGGCGGGCAATCTCGCAGATGATCTGCCAGATGCGGGGCAGCAGGGTCTGCATCAGCTGCTGGGGCCAGCGCTCCAGGGCCTCGGCCAGCACCGTGTGGTTGGTGTAGGCCACGGAGTTGGCGGTGATATTCCAGGCGGTGTCCCAATCCAGGCCCGCGTCGTCCATGAGGATGCGCATCAGCTCGGGGATGACCAGGGTGGGGTGGGTGTCGTTGATCTGGATGACGTTCTTCTCGTGGAAGTTGGTCAGGGTGCCGTAGGCCTGGATGTGCTTGCGGACGATGGACTGGACGGTGGCGGAGACGAAGAAATACTGCTGGCGCAGGCGCAGGCTCTTGCCCTCATAGTGGTTGTCCTCGGGATAGAGGACCTTGGCGATGACCTCGGCCATGGCCTTCTCCTCGTTGGCCTTCAGATACTGGCCCTGGCTGAACAGGCCCATGTCGATGGGCGTGGGGCTTTTGGCGTCCCACAGGCGCAGAACGTTGGTGTGCTTGGTGCCGTAACCCGCCACGGACATGTCGCAGGGCACCGCCAGCACGCGGGTATAGTCCTCGTTGACCACGTGCATCCGGCCGCCGTCCCAGAACTCGCGGAGCTTTCCGCCGAAATGGACCTCCTCCACCTCGTCCGGGCGGGGGATCAGCCAGGCGTCGCCCTGCTCCTTCCAGTTGTCGGGGAGCTCCAGCTGCTGGCCGTCCACGATCTTCTGCTTGAAGATGCCCAGCTCGTAGCAGATGGAGTAGCCATAGGCGGGGATCTCCAGGGTGGTCAGGCTGTCCAGATAGCAGGCCGCCAGACGGCCCAGGCCGCCGTTGCCCAGACCCGCGTCGGGTTCCATGTCGAAAATATGGGCGGGCTTGAAGCCCAGCTCCTCGATGGCCTGACGCATGGGCTCGATGACACCCAGGTTGTAGGCGTTCTTCATCAGGCTGCGGCCCATGAGGAACTCCAGGGACATATAATGGACCTGCCGGAGCTGCTGCTTGCGGACCTTGGAGCGGGTCTCTACGGCGTGGGCGCTCATCCGGTCCCGGAGCACCATGGCGCAGGCCTTCATCATATTCGCTTCGGTGGCCTCCTCCTCGGTGCAGCCGAAGTTCAGGCGCAGCTTGTCAATTATGGCCTGCTTCATGGAGTCCTTGGTCATTTTTTCCATATCGGTGTGTCCTCTTTTCTGTTGGATTGATGGGGCAGGGAAGGGCGGAGCCGCGCAGAGGGACGGCCCCGCCCGTTGGAAATCGCGCTTCGTTATGAACGGATCCGCTGATAGATGTCGTTATAGGCCTGGGCGCTGCGGCTCCAGCTGAAGTCCTCGGTCATGCCGGCCTTGCGCAGGTTGGCGAACTCCGTGGGCTTGTCGTAGTAGAGCTCCACCGCCTGACGGATGACATAGAGCATATCCCCGCTGTTGTAGTCGGCGAAGGTGAAGCCGTTGCCCGCGCCGCACCAGGCCTCGTAGGGATGGACGGTATCCTTCAAGCCGCCGGTTTCCCGGACGATGGGCACCGTGCCGTAGCGCATGGCGATCATCTGGGCCAGACCGCAGGGCTCGCTCTTGGAGGGCATCAGCAGCAGGTCGGCGCCGGCGTAGATGGCGTTGGCCAGATCCTCGTTGTAGCCGCGGTAGAGGCCCATGCGGCCGTTGTACTGGCCCCGCTTCTGCTCAAAGAACTGCTCGTAATTCCAGTCCCCGCTGCCCAGCACCACGAACTGGCAGTTGAGGTCCATGATCTGGTCGAAGACCTTGCAGACCAGGTCCAGGCCCTTGTGGCTCACCAGGCGGCTGACGATGCCGATGACAGGCACCTCGGGGTCCACGGTCAGGCTCATCTGCTCCTGGAGCCAGGCCTTGTCCTTGGCCTTGCCGGACATGTCCTTCACGCTGAACTTGGCCTTGATGCCCTTGCCCTTGGAGGGATCGTAGCGCTCCATGTCCAGGCCGTTGAGCACGCCGTAGACCTTCCCGGCGTTGCGCTGGATGACGCTCTCCATGCCGTGGGCAAAGAAGGAGTAGCGCAGCTCCTGGGCGTAGGTGGGGCTGACGGCGGTGATGGCGTCGCAGGTCATCAGCGCGCCCTTGAGCAGGTTCACGTCGCCGTCCATGGCGATGGTGCCGTCGGCAAACCAGCCGGGAGCCAGGCCGAAGAGGTCCTCCAGGGTCTCCTTGCCGTAGCGGCCCTGATACTCGATATTGTGGACGGTAAACACCGTCTTGATGCCCCGGATCTCCGGCCAGCGCACGCACTCGTCCTTCAGATAGATGGGCACCAGGGCGGTCTGCCAGTCGTTGCAGTGGATGACCTCGGGCATGAACTGGAGGGCGGGCAGCAGGGAGATGATGGACCGGGAGAAGAAGCCGTAGCGCTCCCCGTCGTCGTAGTGCCCATAGAGGGCGTCCCGCTTGAAATAGTACTCGTTATCCACGAAGTACCACATCACGCCGTCCTTCTCCAGACGGAACAGGCCGCAGTAGACCCGCCGCCAGCCGAGGGGGACCTCGATATGGCAGATAAACTCCATCTGATCCTTCCACTTATCCGCCACACGCTGATAGAGGGGCAGGATCACCTCCACCTCGTTGCCCGCCTGGGCCAGGGCCTGGGGCAGGCTGCCGGCCACGTCGGCCAGGCCGCCGGTCTTGCAGAAGGGGACCGCCTCAGAAGTCGCAAACAAAATCTTCATTGGGAAATACCTCCTTTAGAGCTTGGGAAGGGCTCCGGTCTGGCCGGGCCGCCCGCCATGGCGGCGTGTCCTCTCCCCACATTGGGCAGTATACTCCGCCCTGGCGGAAAAGTAAAGATTTCCAGCCGCTTTGCGCCGCCTTCCGGCGCAGAATTGTAGCAATCAATAAAGGAGGAGGAAGAATGTCCCCCTCCTTTAGATGTTTTCTTTATACCACGCTGCCCTTGGCGATGGTCATGGGATAGCCGGGCGTGCCCATGAGGGTGCAGGAGTCCTTCACCACCACGTCCTTGTCGGCGATGACATTCTGGAGCACCGCGTCACGGCTGACGGTGGTGTCCTGCATGAGGATGCAGCCCTTCACCTCCGCGCCCTTGGCCACGCTGACGCCCCGGAAGAGGATGGAGTTCTCCACGGTGCCCTCAATGGTGCACCCGTCGGCCACCAGGCAGTTGCAGCATACGCCGGCGGGGTCAACGTAGGTGGAGGCATCGTTGCGCTCCTTGGTGTGGATGGGCCGCTCCGCGGGGAACACCTCCCGGCGGATGGCGGGGTCCAGCAGCTCCAGAGAGCGGTCGTAGTACTCCTTCACGGAGCGGATCTGGGCGGCGTAGCCGTCCCAGACGTAGCTCTGGATGTGGAGCTCCTTGGCCTTGGACTGGAGCACCGCGCCCCGGAAGCTGGTCAGATCGTGGCTCATGCACTCGTCCACCAGGTTCAGCAGCAGCTCCTTGGACAGCACGTAGATCTCCAGGGAGCGGTGGCAGCCGGCGCGGTCCCGGAGGGGGAACAGGGTCTCCCGCACCCGGCCGGTCTCGTCCAGGCGGAAGAAGGTCACATCGGCGTCAGACTCCACGTTGCTGGTACACACGGCGGTAATGTCCGCGCCGGAGGCCACGTGAGCCTGGTACACGTCCTGGATGGGGATGTTAATGATGAGGTCGCTGTCCGCCAGGACCACGTGCTTCTGGCGGATGCCCTCCAGATAGGAGCGGACCCCCGCCAGGGCCTCGAGCTTGCCCCGGTACTCCCGGATGCCGCCCACCACGTTGTCGTCCGCGAAGGCGGGCAGCAGGCGCAGGCCGCCGTGCTTCCGGCTCAGGTCCCAGTCCTTGCCGGAGCCCAGGTGGTCCAGCAGGCTCTGGTAGTTGCCCTGGATGGCCACGCCCACGTCGGTCATGCCGGCGTTGACCATGCTGCTGAGGATGAAGTCGATGAGACGGTAGCGTCCCGCGAAGGGGACGGAGGCGGGCATGCGGGACTCCGTCAGCTCCCGCAGGCCGCCGCGCTTTTCATAGGAAAAGATGATGCCGTGCAGTTTGCCTTTCATCTGGACACCTCCTTGTGCTCGCTGTTGAGCATCGTTTTGGGCTTGACCGTCTCCCCGGCGGCGATGGCGGTGCCGGGTCCCAGGACAGTGATGCCCCATTCGTCGGGTTCGCAGCTCTCCGGGTCCGCGCCCACCACGGCGCCCGCGTCCACCTGGCAGTTCTCGCCCAGGATGGCGTAGCGCACCACGGCGCCCCGTTTCACGGTGACGCCGGGCATCAGCACGGAGTAGTGGACCTCCGCGCCGTCCTCCACCCGCGCGCCGGGGGACAGGACGGAGTTCTTCACGGTGCCCGTGATCTCACAGCCCTGGGTGACCACGGAGTGCTCCACCAGGGAGGACTTGCCGATGTAGGCCGGGGGCTGGCTGGGCAGGCGGGCGTAGATGGGCCAGCTGTCCTCCAGCAGGTCCAGGTCGCCCCGGGAGAGCATATCCATGTTGGCGTCCCAGAGGCTCTCCAGAGTGCCCACGTCCTTCCAGTAGCCGTCGAAGCGGTAGGCGATCATCTTCTCGCCGGCGGCCAGGAACTTGGGGATGATGTTCTTGCCGAAGTCGTTGCTGGAATTGGGGTCCGCCTCGTCCTCGATGAGGGCCTGGCGGAGCTTCTGCCAGGTGAAGATGTAGATGCCCATGGAGGCCAGGTTGCTCTTGGGCTGCTTGGGCTTCTCCTGGAATTCGGTGATGTTGTCCTCCCCGTCCACGGCCATGATGCCGAAGCGGGGGGCTTCGTCCCAGGGCACCTCCAGCACGGAGATGGTGCAGGCGGCGTTGGCGGACTTGTGGGCCTCCAGCATCTTGTCATAGTTCATCTTGTAGATGTGGTCGCCGGAGAGGATCACCACGTACTCCGGATCGTACATATCCACGAAGCCGATGTTCTGGTAGATGGCGTTGGCGGTACCCTTGAACCAGGTGCCCTTGTCGCCCTCGCGCATGTAGGGGGGCAGGATGTGGACGCCGCCGTCCATGCGGTCCAGGTCCCAGGGCTGGCCGGAGCCGATGTAGCTGTTCAGCTCCAGGGGCTTGTACTGGGTCAGCACGCCTACGGTGTCGATACCGGAGTTGGTGCAGTTGGACAGAGGGAAGTCGATGATGCGGTACTTCCCGCCGAAGGGCACGGCGGGCTTGGCCACGTTGCTGGTCAGCACGTACAGACGGCTGCCCTGCCCCCCGGCTAGGAGCATTGCGATACACTCTTTTTTCATGGCTTAAACTATCCTCTCGTATTTATTCAGCCGTGGAAGGAGTCTTCTTCCTTCCCCGGGGAGCGGACTTCTTTTCTGCCGCGGCGGCCTTTTTGACGGCGGGCTTGCGGCCCGGCTTCTTGGGTGCCTCCGTGACGGCGGGGGCCTCCTCCGCGGCAGCCTTGGCGGCGGACTTGCGGGCCCGCTTTACGGGCTGGGCCTCGCCGGCGGGGGCTTCCTCTGCGGCCTTCTTGGCGGCGGGCTTGCGGGTCCGCTTCACGGGCCGGGCCTCATCGGCGGGGACCTCCTCCTCCTTGGCCTGGAGCTTTCCACGGCCCTTCAGGAACACCGCGCCGAAGGGCGGGATCCGGATGGACACGGAGCTCTCCTGACCGTGGGAGGGGATCCACTCCACCTTGCAGGGAGCGCCGTTCACCGCGCCGGTGCCGCCGTAGACGACCGCGTCGGAGTTGAAGACCTCCACATATTCCTCCACCTGGGGACAGCCGAAGCGGTAGTCCTCATAGGTGTTGGGGTTGAAGTTGACGGCGCAGACCAGCTCCTCGCCGGCCTTGTTCCGGCGCAGGAAGACCACCACGTTGTTCTGATTGTCGTCGGGCACCAGCCACTGGAAGCCCTCCCAGCTGTAGTCGTCCTCCCACAGGGGGCTCTCCTTCAGATAGAATTGGTTGATATCCTTGATATACTGGTGGAGCTGCCGGTTGCCCTCCTTCTCAAGGACGGCCCAGTCCAGCTGATCCTCGTAGTGCCACTCCTGCTCGGTGCCCAGCTCCATGCCCATGAAGCTCAACTTCTTGCCGGGGTGGGCCATGGTGTAGGCGTAGAAGCCCCGGACGCCCGCCAGCTGCTGCCACTCGTCTCCGGGCATCTTGCCCCGGACGGAGCCCTTCATGTGGACCACTTCGTCGTGGCTCAGGGGCAGGACGTAGTTCTCCGAGAATGCGTAGAACATGGAGAAGGTGATGTCCTTGTGGTTGCCCTGGCGGAACCAGGGGTCCATCTTCAGGTAGTGGCACATGTCGTTCATCCAGCCCATGTTCCACTTCAGGTTGAAGCCCAGGCCGCCGATGCCGTTGGGCCCCATGACGTCGGTGGGCTTGGTCACCAGGGGCCAAGCGGTGGACTCCTCGGCCACCATCAGCGCGTCGGGGGCCACGGTGAAGGCGGTCCGGTTCATGGCCTGGAGGAAGGCGATGGCCTCCAGGTTCTCCTTGCCGCCGTTCTGGTTGGGGACCCACTCGCCGTCCCGGCGGTCATAGTCCAAGTACAGCATGGAGGCCACCGCGTCCACCCGGATGCCGTCGATGTGGTACTCCTTCAGCCAGAAGGCGGCGGAGGACAGCAGGAAGCTCTTCACCTCCGGGCGGCCGTAGTCGAAGACCCGGGTGCCCCAGGAGGCGTGCTCCCCCTTCCGGGGATCGGCGTACTCGTAGCAGGCGGAGCCGTCGAACTCGTAGAGGCCGTGGGCGTCCTTGCAGAAGTGGGAGGGCACCCAGTCCAGGATGATGCCGACGCCGTTCTGGTGCATGTAGTCCACGAAGAACATGAAGTCCTCGGGGGTCCCGTACCGGGAGGTGGGGGCGAAGTAGCCGGTACACTGGTAGCCCCAGCTGGGATCGTAGGGGTACTCGGTGATGGGCAGCAGCTCGATATAGTTGAAGCCCATCTCCTTGACGTAGGGGGCCAGCTCCAGGGCCAGGCTCCGGTAGTCGTAGAAGTCCCCGTTCTCCCGGCGCTTCCAGGAGCCCAGATGGACCTCATAAATATTCAGCGGCGCGTTGTAGACGGGCCGGGCGCGGCGGCTCTCCCGCCAGGAAGCGTCGTTCCAATGATATCCCTCGATGCCGTACAGCTTGCTGGCGGTGCCGGGGCGGGTCTCGGCGTGGAAGGCATAGGGGTCCGCCTTCAGCCGCCGGACGCCGTCGGCGCCGGTCACGGCGAACTTGTAAGCGTCGTAGGTCTGGCCGCCGGGAATGAAACGCTCCCAGATGCCTTGGGTGATCTTTTCCATGGGGTGAACGTCCGGATTCCAGGAATTGAAGTCACCCACCACGGAGACCGCCTGCGCCCGTGGCGCCCAGACGCGGTACATGTAGCCGGCGGTCCCCTCCAGGGTGACCGCGTGCGCGCCCATGTACTCATAGGCGGCGATGGCTGTTCCCTCGTGGAAGAGGTAGGTGTTCAGCTGGTCTGCTTCTCTATAGGGCATAGTGATCCTCCCGTGTATATACGATGTAGCGATGGAGCGTCCGCTGGAAGAGATCGCCAACGGAATGCTTTGTATATTATACCCCATCACTTTGCCCAGCGTCAAGGCGGCGGAGGGCAGTTTTCTATGGTAAAAGCCACAAAAAAACGGAGCGATTCACGTCTATTTTGCCAAAGGTTTTTTGCGGCCGGGGAAAAGGTATGTTTATTTTCCCCATATTTCGATGTAGTACGAGGGGTTTTCACCGGAGGATGGGCCGATTTTGCGGAAAGGTGTTTACTTTCACGGGTTGAAGTGCTAAAATGGGAGCATCCCAACCAACGGAGGAGTTTCTGATGGCAAGGATCACGAAAAAGGAGAAGAGCGACGGCCTGTACCAGGCCATCCTGACGCTGCGGACGGAGGAGGAGGTCTACGATTTTTTCCAGGACCTGTGCACCGTGACGGAGCTGCGGGCCATGGAGCAGCGCTTCAAGGTGGCGGTGCTGCTCAAGCAGGGGATGATCTACAACGACATTCTGGAGCGGACGGGGGCCTCCAGCGCCACCATCAGCCGGGTGAACCGGTCCCTGGCCTTCGGACACGGGGGCTATCAGACGTTTTTTGAGCGCCAGGCGGAGCGGAAAGAGCGCGGAGAGGAGGAGCCATGAGCGCCTATGAAGCTTTGGCGGGGGTCTACGACGCGCTGACGGAGGACGTGGGCTACGAGAGACGGGCGGACTATTTGGAGAAGCTCTTCCGGCGCAGCCGTATTCCGGTCCGCACGGTGCTGGACCTGGCCTGCGGCACCGGGGAGATGACGGCCATCCTGACGGAGCGGGGGTATGAGCTGATCGCGGTGGACGGCAGTCCCGACATGCTGGCTCAGGCTCGGGAAAAGGCGGCGGACCTCACGGGGGAGCCGCCGGTGTTCCTGAACCAGGATATGACGGCGCTGGACCTCTACGGGACGGTGGACGCCGCCGTGTGCTGTCTGGACAGTCTGAATTATCTTCTGCATCCGAAGGATGTGCAAAAATGTTTTCAGCGGCTCCATCTGTTCGTCGCGCCGGGGGGCGTGCTGGTATTTGATATCAACAGCCCCGCTAAGCTGGCGGCTTTGGACGGGCAGGTCTTCCTGGATGAACAGGAGGATGTTTACTGTGTGTGGCGGACGGAGTATGAAAAAAGGAGCAGGATATGCTCCTATTGGATGGATATATTTACCCGCCGGGTTGACGGCGGCTGGGACCGTGCCGGGGAAGAGCACCGGCAGCGGGCCTATACGGTGGAGGAGCTTCGCGGGTGGCTGATGGACGCGGGTTTCACCCGCGTCCGGACCTATGGCGATTGCAGGATGTCTGCTCCTCGGGAGAACGAGCAGAGGATATATTTTTCGGCGTTGCGGGGAGCGTAGGTGGTA